>NZ_JAVFHT010000009.1:0-141788 GCF_031470375.1 Paenibacillus glufosinatiresistens | reverse complement strand
TATTAGCTACCGTTTCCGGTAGTTATCCCGGTCCGAAGGGCAGGTTGCCTACGTGTTACTCACCCGTCCGCCGCTAACTCATCCAAAGAGCAAGCTCTCTGAATGAATCCGCTCGACTTGCATGTATTAGGCACGCCGCCAGCGTTCGTCCTGAGCCAGGATCAAACTCTCCATAAAAGGCTCGACCTTCGTCGAGCTGAACGTCTGAAAGGTATCAATCTCGGCTGAGCCGATCCTTTCGGACGAACAAGTTCGTTTGACTTGCTCATAAGATGAATCTGACGAGATGTTACTCTCGATTAATACTCACTCGTTGTTCAGTTTTCAAAGATCAAACTCGGCGTTACTGGTTAATAACTCGCCAGCAACTCTTATAGTATAGCATGTCCGGTTTGAAGATGCAAGCTTTATTTTTCAATCTCTGTATCGAGCTTGTACCACTCGATAGCCTGTATTTCTTGGCCGGAATTAGAATATACCATACATTCATTTCTCATGCAAGCTTATTTTAAAATAAACTTCGCATGACTTCTGTTTCTCTCGGGAACCTTAAATCCAGCCTTTGATTCAGACAGGAGGAGATCTTATGGATAACACTCGCGAGTTCGTTGACAAGCTGCACGAGCAGCAGAACAAAGAGCGTAAAAATCAGGAACATCAGGGTAAAGGAAGTCCCGGCAACCGGCTCCCGAATAAACAGCACAGCACCAATAAGTAGGTTGCGTGTCCGCCTCTATTCCAGGGAAGACTCCGAGCAGGTGCTTTCGGGTCTCCCCTTTCCTCTTCAGTCTTCTCCGCCTATGACCTCAACCCACTCGTCTTCGGAGTAGACTTTAATTCCGGCTTGACGCAGAAGAGCAACTGTGACGCCCTCTCCCGGAACCCGTACGCCGGCGAACTGTCCGTCATAAATCCGCTTACTGCCGCATGAAGGACTGTTCTGCTTGAGAAGCGCTTTGGTGATCCCCATTCGCCGGGCTTGCTCCAGCGTCTGCTTCGCACCTTGAATAAAAGCCTCCGTCACATCCTCGCCCGCACGGTTCATTACCCGGGCGCGTCCCGCCAGCACATCCTCACCGGTCCCGCCTATAATCTCGGCGGGCTCTCGCGGCGTCGATAATCCGCCCAGCACTTCCGGACAGACCTGAATCGCCTTTCCTTCCCGCACCAACCGAGCTATCGTATCGATGCGTCCATGTCTGCCGTCATAGCGGCATTCCTCTCCGGCCAGACAAGCACTTATCATCCACATCCGCGTTGTCTCCTTCTATATGATTACCCCAGATCCGGGTGCGCAGCCAGCCACATGTTCACCCGCTCCGTCTGCTCCGTCAGCAGGTCAATATATACCGATGTCCGGTAGTGGGCGTTCTTGAGCGAAACGCCGGCGATTTCGGCAATCCGGTTCAATCGGTACATCAAGGTGTTCGTGTGTATATGCAAATAGGCCGCCGACTCCTTCAGATGACTATCGAGCGAGAGATACACGGCAAGCGTCCGCAGCAGTTCGCTTTTATGCTCTTCATCATGGTCCAGCAGCGGCTGCAAAAACGGGCTCGGCCGCGTGCCCGACCGCTTGATCTCCATAATATCCGGGAGATGCCGGAGAAAGCCGGCATCCTCGTAGAGCAGCAGGCTGCGAGCGTGGTAGGGAAAAAGGCGCCGCAGCTCAAGCACGGCCTTCGCTTCCCGGTAGGCCGCCCCCGCCTGACGGTATTCCCGGGTCTCCATGCTGCAACCCGCGGAACGGCTGCCGCCTTCGCCGCCGGCTCGCTCGACAAGCTGGCGAAGCAGTTCGGCCCGTCCCAAGGGACCCCCCCGCCAGCCGGCGAATGAGAAGAGCGCAATGATCCGCTCGTGCTCGCAGGTCTGAAAGAGCAGGCGGATTTTGTTCTCCGCCGCAAAGGCCTGCCGAAAGCGAAGCTGGACATTCTCGTCGACTCTTCGGCCGCACTCAAACACGCCGATATGGTAAGCTCCGGGGAGCAGGATGGAGAGGGCTTCGGCATCCCGGGCAATGGAGGATTCGGTCTCGTAATACGAGGTCAGCAGCTTCCAGAAAAAGTCCTCTTGGGTCTTCTCCTGCCTGGCCTTCCATCCGCGCTGCTTCAGCAGGTAGCGCCCTGCGCTCCTGGCGGCCTGCTCCACAATTGCTTCGGCCAGGCCGAGCTTCAAATCGCCGGTATCCACCACCCAGATATAACCCAGCACTTCTCCGCGGTGCTTGAGGCAAACGGCCAACCTCGGGCCAAGGCCGACTTCGGGGAGGGCCGGTATGCGAAGCGGGCCGGCGGCGTTCTCAAGCGCCTGCAGAATCCCTTGCTGCCGGAGTCCTGCGATGACGGCGGAGGGGACTTTTTTGCCGATAATGGTAGAAATCCGGGCCGGGTCACTCTCGAAGCGATGGGAGCTGTAGCCGATGACATGGTGGTTCTCGTCCTCTATCGTTACCTGGGCCTGGAGACTATCGCCAAGCGCATCGGCCAGCGATTCCAGGCTGTCAAACGCACGGTCAAAGGAATGTTCCATGGACGCCAACTCCTGATCAGGTTTGAGGTCTATTATACTATGGAACGCAGGCGGGATTCTCCACGGAAGCAAAAAAAGGACAACCGGCGCGCCGGCTGTCCCATCTCCTATTCTTCGATGTGCCTATCGGGCCACAAAAGTGCGGGAGAGCGCCTCTTCCGCCGGCACATAAGGCTGGCTGAGCGCTTTGGCGACCGCCTCGCAGGTCACGGCCCCGCCTGCAATGTTGAGACCGTCCCTTAGACCCGAATTCTCCCGCAGAGCTGCCGCAAGACCTTTGTTCGCAATCTGCAGCGCATACGGCACGGTGACATTCGTCAACGCCAGTGTTGATGTCTTCGGAACGGCCCCCGGCATGTTGGCTACCGAGTAATGCAGGACTCCGTGCTTCTCGAAGACCGGATGATCGTGGGTAGTGACCCGGTCGATGGTTTCGACGATGCCGCCCTGGTCGATAGCGACGTCGACTATAACCGAACCGGACTTCATGGACCGCACCATCTCTTCGGTGACCAGCTTAGGCGCTTTTGCACCCGGAATCAGGACCGCTCCGATCAGCAGATCCGCTTCGGCAACGGCACGGGCAATGTTGAACGGATTCGACATCAGCGTATGAATCTGCGTACCGAAGATATCGTCAAGCTGCCGGAGACGATCGGCGCTGACATCGACAATGGTAACGCCAGCCCCCAGGCCGACAGCCAGTTTGGCGGCATTCGTTCCTACGACTCCGCCGCCGATTATGCTCACTTTGCCGCGGCTGACTCCCGGCACTCCCGAGAGGAGAATGCCCTGTCCGCCATGATTGCGCTGGAGGAATTGGGCGCCGAGCTGAACGGCCATTCGGCCCGCCACTTCGCTCATTGGAGTCAGAAGCGGCAGGGAGCGGCCGTCGGTAACCGTCTCGTAGGCAACCGCAGCCACGCCTTTCTGCTGAAGAGCGGCCGCCAGTGCCGGCTCGGGCGCCAGGTGAAGATAGGTGAACAAGAGCAGTCCCGGTCGGAAATAGGCATATTCCTTCTCAAGCGGCTCCTTGACCTTCATAATCATTTCAGCCGCGCTCCAGACCTCCGCCGCATCCCGGACAAGCGCTGCTCCCGCCTGTTCATATTCTTCATCGCGAAAACCGCTGCCCAGGCCAGCGCCGACCTCTACCAGCACGCGATGCCCCGCCTGCACCAAAGTAACGACACCCGCCGGTGTAATGGCAACCCGATTCTCGTTGTTCTTGATCTCTTTGGGAATTCCGATAATCATGTCCAATCTCTCCTCTCCTCTGGCCCTTCATGTCAATAATTATAACGTCATACCAACTGAAAAGGATTGTGAAAAACAGAAAACCGGAGCTGACATGCTTGTGTTGAATCACAAAGAGGAACTTCAACGAATTACGTGTCACCTATAATTACACAGTCGCTTATTCTTGCGCATTCATTTGTTCTTACGCATTCATTTGTTCTTACGTGATTTCCTGCGCTTACGCCATAGCCAGACAACGCCTCCCGCTCCAAGAAGCAGTACGGCACCTGCCGCTCCTGCTATCCGAGCCGGGTTCGGCACCCGGATCTCCATCTCCACCGGCTGCGGGTCAACGGGACGAATATGCCAGACCAGGCTTCGTCCCCGGTCCTCATCCGCATTATTGGCCCCTGCCAGATCAAAAGGCAGGTTCAGCCTGAAATCAAACACAAACCGGCGCAGCAGCAGCTTGGCCATCGCCCCCGTTCTTCCCAGACTGTCCAGCTTCGCTTCCGCCCGATCCATGTAAGCCTCCGGCTTCACGGCAATCCGGACCGAATAGACCGAATAGAACCAGCGGTTCTTCTTCTGTACGGAGACGTCTACCCAATCCCCGGCATCGGCAAAGACGGCGGAGTTCATTTGTTCCCGGACCGCGTTGCGGAAATCCGTAAAGGAATCGTAGGAGCGGCTTAGGTTGTAACCCAACCGGCCGTCTTCTTCATTCTTGACAAAAGGCGGTCCTCCCTCGGCCAACAGCTCGTCGATAGCCGCCTCTCCCCGGCTTCCCAGCAGGGAACGGGTCCGGTCGTCCATGACAACGCTCAGTTTCATGTCGATGCTTCCGTCCCGGTGCACCGTCATCTCCCCGCCGGACTGGACACAGCCGGCCAGCAAGGTGAGCAGGACAAGCGTCAGCAAGATTTTGCCGGAGTTCCGTATTCTTCTTCTCATGACGCCCCCTCTTCATTCTGATGGAATTTGCAGCAGAGACCGCCAGTCATTCGCAATCCGGTCTGTCCCTTCTTCCACGCTCAGTCTCCCCAGAAGCATGACGTTCAGGTTCGATGTGAAGTCCAGAAAAAGATCCGATACTTCCGGAATGGCCGGAAGCGCGCGGGCGGTGTCCATCTGCAGGCGAAAGCCCTGTACAATGTCATCTTCAGACAGTTCCTCGTCCAGATAGGCTGCCGCCTGGGTCGGCAAGGTACGCAGCCGCCGGCTCTGCTCCGCCTGAATCTCTGCGCTCGTTAAATACGAAATCAGTTCATAGCTCTCCCGCGGATGCTGGGTGTAACGGTTGATGACCAGCGTCTGTCCGCCCACCGGCGATCCTTGGCCTCCCGGGCCCGAAGGGATAGGGGCAACGCCCAGGCTGTCGGCCGCTCCGGCGAACTCGCGGCCCTTCAGCACATCTCCGACAGCCCAGGGACCGGTGATGATCATGGCGGATTTGCCCTTTTTGAAGTCGTCGATCATGGTGTTGTAGCCGTTGTTGAAGTCGGAATACGGCTGGGTTACGCCCATCCGCATCAGCTCCCCCATAAAGGACAGGCCTTGTCTGGAAGGAGCCGAATCGATGGATATCTCGCCTCTCGTTCCGATCATGCCGCCGCCGAACGCCCACAAATAAGGGAGGGCAAAATAGGAGTCCTCGGATACATACAACCCGTAGTGCCCGTCTTTTGTGGCCGCCGCAGCGGCTTTCTTGAGCTCCTCCATGGTCTTCGGCGGCTGTTCGTAGCCGGCTTCGGCCAGAAGGCGTTTGTTGTAGAGCAGAGCGGGCACTTCAACCACAGACGGCAGTCCGTAGAGCTTGCCCTGATACATCGCTGCCTGCAGCGCGGAACCCAGAAAGCCGGAGCGCTCGGAGGAAGTGATCAGCGAATCCAGCGGATAGACGATGTCCAGACTGGCGTAGCCGGGAATCCAGGTGTTGTCGGCCCGGAAGATATCGACGGCTTGATCGCCCAGAATGGCGGTCTTGAATTCATTGGTCGCGGCAGGGAACGGACGCTTGAACAGCGTCACTCTGATATCCGGATGTTCTTTCTGGAAGAGGTCGATCTTCTCCCGAAGAAAAGCCGTCTCTTCGTCGTCCGATGTCGTCCAGAAGGTCAGGAATACGGGCTCGTCCCCGCCCTGCGTGCCCGAACAGGACAGCAAGAGGAGCAGCGCCGAGCAGGCTGCCGCCGGCTTGAGCAGCGGAGCGACAAGGCGGCCGAACCGAGTGAGCAGGTCTGTGCGCATCACGGATTGCTCCTCTCCGTCCCGGACATTCCGATGCGGTTACGGCCGGCCTCCTTGGCTTCGTACAGAGCTCCGTCCGCCCGTTTCAGCAGCTCTTCGGGCGGTTCTCCGGAAGAGGGAACGGCATGGGCTACGCCGAGGCTCAGGGTCACCGTCTCTCCGACTCTGGAGGCGCGATGCGGCAGGCGAAGCGCGTCAATGCCTTCCCGAATGCGCTCCGCCATGCCAAGCGCGTCATCCAGCGAGGAATCCGGCATGAGCACGACAAACTCCTCGCCGCCATACCGCGCAGCCAGCGCCCCCCTGTCATGGGCGGCTTCCTGGATAACGCCCGCTACAAGACGAAGACAACGGTCGCCTTCCTGATGGCCGTAATAATCATTAAACCTTTTGAAGTAGTCAATGTCGCACAGCACCAATGAAAGTTCTCCCCCCTCCCGAACCAGCCGTTCCCACTCCTGGGCCAATCCGCTGTCATACCGGCGCCGGTTGGCGATTCCGGTCAATCCGTCCCGTTCGGACAGCTGCTGCAGAAGCTGGTTGGAATCAACCACCGATCGCAGCGAGCCGGTCATGCTGTTGAAGGCTTCCGCAAGATCGCGCAGCTCGTCTTTACCTTGAAAATGCAGCGGCGGCACATCAAGATTTCCCCTCGCTACAGTCTGGGCGGAGGACTTCAGCCGGTCGATCCGGCGGACCATCCAGTTCGACAGGACGAACGCGACGACCAGGGACAGCACAATAGCCGCTGAAGCCGCCGAGTACGTCAGCGTGCGGTTCAGCCGGACGCTGCGTTCAATGGTGCTCCGGTAGCCGTCGATTCGTTCCTGCTCTTCCTTGGAGAAGGCATGGAGCGCAAAGGCGACCGGGTCAAAGCTGTTCCGTGTATATTGTACCTGAGCCGCTCCGACTTGTCCCTGCTCCTTCTGGTCGATAATGTTCCATTTGACCTTCAGATAGGCCGACCATTTCCGGCGGAAATCTTCAATCTGTTCCCGGCTTCGCTCATCCTGGGTCAGCTTGTCGAGCTTGTCGATCTCGTCTTCCAGGTAAGACACGCTGGCTTTGAACCGGGATTCAAAATCCCGTTCGCTGCTCATCGGAGCAAGCATGTAGTGCGCCCCGTTGTCGTTGACGGTTCGGGCGAACAGATTGATGCGCTGAACGACCTCCAGTCTCACCTCCGACTGCAGGATGCTGTCGGTCAGCCGGACAATCCGGTTAGTTAAAAGGTTGGACACGACCGTAGTCGTCAGAAACAGCGCGATAATGATAGCAAAACTCATGTATAGTTTCAATCTGATGGATAACCGCATGGGCTGTTCCTCCGCCAACTTCAGTGTGAAGCCCGAACTGAGGGCTTGTCTTACTTCCTATATCGGCAGTATACCGCAAATCCTACATAAACGTACGAAATTCGACATAAGAAAACGAGCCTTCCGACTCATGCGGAAAGCTCGTACATCAGATAAACCCCTGCTACAGTCCTGTTACTTGGCGTTGGACCAAACGCCGCGCAGCCATTCGTCAAAGGCTTCGCCTTTCTCCCCTTCGAAAGCGTCGTACACGTCAATCCGCATCTTGCGGAATTTGTCCCGGAATTCCTCATACGTATGCTCACGCGGAAGGCTCTTCTTGATCCGGAGCGCAATCTTGCTTACGCCCCGGAACGGCTCGTGCCGGTTCTTGGAAGGCGGAGAGACCTGCTCGCCGAACGTCTTCAACTGACGGTAGGCAGCTTCCTGTACGGTGTAGACAGGGTCGTTCTCCAGCAGACGCTTGAGAATATCGGTTACTTGACGGTGCGGGTAATGTCCAAGCTCTTCAACTGCGGCGAGGCGGGCTCTCCAGTCGGCGGACCGTCCGGCAGCCTTCTTCAGTTCGGCATAATGGGCCGGAAGCCCGTCGCTTGCCGCGGAGGCGTTCTCTTCTTCATTGGGATGTTGCAGGTTCATTTCTTCCTTATTCAAAACGGTTAGTCCCCTTCTATCGTCAGTCTGGACAGGCCGGTGAACCGGCTCATCAACGCAGTATCGCTATTCCATTGTAACCCAGGCCCCCACCGGACTCAAGATTCTTCCCACCAGCGCGGAACGGTCCGGGTGAAACCCTCATAATCCTCTAACGCCACCCGGCACCGGTCCCGCATCCCTTCCACTTCGTCAGGTCCGTACGGGACGGCCCAGACAATCGAGAAGAGCGAAGAATCAGAGAGCGGCGCTTCAGCGGAGCGGAAGTGCCGGGACGGCAAAACGGCGCGGGACCCGTTGTGCGGGCACCGCGCCGTTTCGATGAAACCGGGTCTGACGGAAGGCGTCAGACCATGATTTTGCAAATATCGTTCGTAAATTCAACCGGATCGCTTACCGGCAGGCCTTCGATCAGCAGCGCCTGGTTATACAGCAGCTTGGTGTAGAGCGCCAGCTTCTCCTTGTCCTTGCCGCTCGCTTCCTTCAGCGACTGGAACACCTCGTGGCCCACATTGATCTCCAGTACTTTCTCGGCCTGAATGTCGCCGCTGTTGGGCATGGCGCGCAGCGTTTTCTCCATCTCAATTGTCAGCTCTCCCTCGGTGGAGAGGCAGACCGGGTAGGATTTAAGCCGTTTGGACGCTTTGACGTTCTTCACTTTGCCGCCCAGGATGCTCTTCATCTCTTCGAAAAGCTCCTGGTTCTCGCCGCCGCTCTCTTCGCCCGCCTTGTCGCCGTCTTCCGCTTCCAGGCCCAAGTCGCTGCTCGATACCGAACGGAACTCCTTCTCCTTGTAGCTCATCAGCATCTTGATCGCGAACTCGTCGATGTCGTCGGTGAAGTACAGGATTTCGTAGCCCTTGTCCGCTACCAGCTCCGTCTGCGGCAGCTTCTCAATCCGTTCGATGGATTCGCCGGAGGCGTAATAAATGTATTTCTGGTCTTCCGGCATGCGGGAGACGTACTCGTCCAGGGTGACCAGCTTGTTCTCCTTGGAAGAATGGAACAGCAGGAGATCCTGCAGCACATCCTTGTTCATGCCGTAGTCGTTATAGACGCCGAACTTGAGCTGCCGGCCGAACGCCTTATAGAACTGTTCATACTTGTCGCGTTCGTCCTTCAGCAAGCTCTGGAGAGCGCTCTTGATCTTGTTCTTGATATTCTTCGCAATCAGGCTGAGCTGGCGGTCATGCTGCAGCATTTCGCGCGAAATATTGAGCGACAGATCCTCGGAATCGACCATGCCCTTCACGAAGCTGAAATAATCGGGCAGCAGGTCGCCGCACTTGCTCATGATGAGAACCCCGTTGGAGTAGAGCTCCAGACCCTTCTCATATTCCTTGGTGTAGTAATCAAACGGCGTGCTCTCCGGGATGAACAGGATGGCATTATAGACCACCGCGCCGTCTGCGCTGATATGGACGTGCTTCAGCGGCTTGTCGAATCCGTAGCGCTTCTCCTGATAGAAGTTCTCGTAGTCGGCATCGGTCAGTTCGCTCTTGTTCTTCCGCCAGATCGGCACCATGCTGTTGACCGTCTGCTCTTCGGTCTTCTGCTCGTACTCGTCCTCCGTGCCTTCTTTCAAGGCGCTGCGAGTCACGTCCATCTTGATCGGATACCGAATGAAGTCGGAGTATTTCTTGACGATGGATTTGAGGCGGTATTCCTCCAGGAACTCGTCGTAATTGTCGTCTTCCGTATTGGCCTTGATCTTGAGGACGATTTCGGTTCCGGTCGCATCCTTCTCCGCCGGTTCAATCGTATAGCCGTCCGCTCCGTCGGATTCCCAGCGGAACGCTTCGGACGATCCCAGCGCGCGGCTGGTTACCGCCACATGGTCGGCGACCATGAAGGCGGAGTAGAAGCCGACACCGAACTGGCCGATGATGTTGTGCCCGTCCTTGGCCTCGTTCTCGCTCTTGAACGCCAGCGAGCCGCTCTTGGCGATGACGCCGAGGTTGTTCTCCAGTTCCTCCTGCGTCATGCCGATTCCCGTATCGGTAATCGTCAGGATGCGGTTGTCCTTGTCGGCGGAAATCTTAATGAAGTAATCATCCTTGTTGAAGACGAGCGACTCGTCGGTCAGCGCCTTGTAGTAGATCTTGTCGATGGCATCGCTGGCGTTGGAGATCAGTTCGCGCAGGAAGATCTCGCGCTGCGTATAGATGGAGTTGATCATCATCTCCAGCAGGCGCTTCGATTCGGCTTGGAATTGCTTTTTGGCCATGAAATGGGCTCTCCCTTTCTGCAATAAAATGACTGCTGTTAGCACTCGATTATCAAGAGTGCTAACCTTTTCTACTTTTTTATATATCATATCTATCCATTCAGGTCAAATCCGCTAAAATATGGGCACTCTACTCCTCCCCTACCCCCTCGTTACCCTCTTAAGTAGGTTGACAATGAACCGAAAGAAGTGTAATTTTAGGACAGAACCAATGTTCTTTATTAAGAACGTGTTTCCTGACGTGTCCGTTGCATATTTCTTCCTGGTAGCGGTCCTGTTCTTTCATAAGAACATCTGAAACTGATAATCTAAGGAGAATATTCGGATGAGCAAAAATACGGCGCTATCTCCCGAAACCGTTGTCGTACAGTGCGAAGGCAATGTCGTCAGCGATATGGACGGAGAGAAGGTAATGTTTAATCTGGAGCAGGGCAAATACTACAATCTCGGCCAAGTCGGCGGGGATATCTGGAGTCTGATTGAATCCCCCCGAACGGTTCAGGCCCTGATTGTCTCCCTTCAGGAGATCTATGAAATCGATGCCGAAATCTGCGAGCAGGACGTCATGCCCTTCCTTCAGCATCTGCTGAGCGAAGGTCTGATCCGGATCGACGGCCCCCAATGAGACGCGCGGCTCGCCGGCTTCTGGCGCTGCTCCGCCTTGGACCGAGGCTTCAGCTCCTGTACGCCGAGGCTTTTGTCAGACTTGCCTTGGCCCGGGTGCTGATTCTGTTCAAATTCGCCAAGGTGGCGCCCTCGCTCGGAGAACGCTGGATGGAATCCGACGCTTCCCTCGCTCCTGAACAGATCCCTGTCGTACGCGAAATTGCCAAGGCCGTACTGGTCACGGGCCGCTATACTCCCTGGGAGAGCAAATGCCTGGTTCGGGCCATTGCCTGCATGAAGATGCTTGCCCGCCGGGGGATTCCCAGCACTCTGTATTTGGGCACGGGCAAGGACGAGCAGGGACGGCTGATCGCGCATGCCTGGCTGCGCAGCGGTCCTTATTATGTATCGGGAGCCGAGGTCATGGACCGGTTCGTTACCGTGGACAAGTATGCCCATACGGCTAAATCATAAGGTAGGAGGTCAGCGATGATCGGTGAACGAATTCAGCAGCTTCGCAAGAAGAAGAATTACTCCCTGACGGAACTGTCCGAGAAAGCGGGAGTTGCCAAGTCCTATCTCAGCTCCATCGAGCGCGGCATCCAGCAGAACCCTTCCATTCAATTCCTGGAGAAAGTCGGGGGCGTGCTTGGAATCTCGGCCGAGGAGTTCCTTCAGTCGGAGCGCTCCTTCGACAAGAGCCATGATATGGACCATGAGTGGACGGATCTGGTGCATGAAGCGATGATATCCGGCATCAGCAAGGTTCAGTTCCGGGAGTTTCTGGAATACAACAAGTGGAAGCTGAGAAGAGGGTAGCCCGCAGGCTCCTGTTCCGCCGCTTCCGCTTCTGGCAAGCACCGCTTCAAGACCAACAAGGCGCCTCCGGCAAATGCCGGGAGGCGCCTTGTTGGTCTTGGGGTTTCGCGGGGCATGCGGGACTTGCGGGACTTGGGGTCCCTGAACCGGGAGGCGCTTGAATCGAGAGGGCGCTCTCCTGCCGCCTCGCTCCTTGCTATCCGCGGACCGCAGCGCTCCCGCTGCCGCGGTAGCCGTTCGGGTTGTTCTTTTGCCAGCGCCAGGTGTCCTCGCACATTTCATAGACGCTCCGCCGGGCCTGCCAGTTCAGCTCGCTTGCTGCCTTGGCGGGATCGGCGTAACAGGCCGCAATATCGCCGGGCCGGCGCTCGCCGATGGCATAGGGAATGGAAGTGCCGGTAGCCGCTTCAAATGCGGCAATCATCTCCAGCACGCTGTACCCCTGCCCCGTTCCGAGATTGTAGGCCTCTACTCCCGTGCGGTCACTCAGACGCTCCAGCGCCTTCAGATGACCGTCGGCCAAGTCCATCACATGAATGTAATCCCGCACCCCCGTTCCGTCCGGCGTATCGTAGTCACTGCCGAAGACCGAGACTCTCTCCAGCTTCCCGACCGCCACCTGGGAGATGTAAGGCATGAGATTGTTGGGAATTCCGTTCGGGTCTTCCCCGATCCGCCCGCTCTTGTGGGAGCCGATCGGATTGAAGTAGCGAAGCAGGGAAATGGACCAGCGCGGGTCGGAGATATAAAGGTCGCGCAGAATCTCTTCGATCATCAGCTTGGTCCGTCCGTACGGATTGGTCGCGCCGAGCTCGGCCTCTTCGGTAATCGGCACCCGGCTCGGATTGCCGTACACCGTGGCCGAAGAGCTGAAGACCAGGCGGAAGACGCCATACTGCGCCATAACTTCGCAGAGCGTAACCGTGCTGAGGAGGTTGGTCCGGTAGTAGAGCAGCGGCAGCCGAACCGATTCGCCCACCGCCTTCAGTCCGGCGAAGTGAATCACTGCCTCGATCGAATGATTGGAGAAGACCTCCTCCAGACGCTCCCGGTCCAGCAGGTCCATTTCGTAGAACGCAAACGCTCTCCCGGCGATTTCCCCGATCCGGCGCACCGCCTCCGGATGACTGTTCGAGAAATTATCCACTATCACAATTTCATATCCGGCTTCAAGCAGCTGCACTGCCGTGTGGCTGCCGATGTATCCGGCTCCGCCCGTAATCAAGATTGCCATGTTAGCTACGCCTCCCTGTTAGGTAACGGTCTCCATCTTCCGCCTATCCGGTTCCACATTCCTCTGGCGATCTGAACCAGGTAAGCGAATTCCTCTGTCTTGCAGAAGCACAAGCCATAGATCAAATTGACCATGACAAACGACAACGCGCCCTTTAGCGCAACGCCGGCAAATCCGCCGACCGGCAGCCACTGCGTTCCGAACCAGGCGGCTGCCAGCGCGGCCCCGCCGATGCCCAGGTAGGCCAGATAGCTGCGGAAATACCGGATAACCGGCAGATGGAACACTCTGGTATACACCAGATAAGGCGTCGTCCAGAACGGCATGGCCAGCGCGCCGATCAGCGACCCGGTGAAGACGCCCGCAATCCCGATCCGCTGCACCAGGACAATCGAGATGGTCAGCCCGACTGCCGCCTGTCCGAGCGGAACGAACCGATCTTCGTGAAAGATGCCCGCCGTGGTCTTGACCGTGCTGACGGAGTTGCGCATGCCGCGTTCCATGAACAGCAGCAGCAGCAGGCCCAGCACATAGGTCGGCAGGAGATAGCGGTCGCCGATCCAGGCGCTGATAAAGGGGCCGACAACCACGAAGAGAACGATCGACAGCAGCGAGTAGAGCCAGAAATTGACCATCCACATGACCCGGTAGATGCGGTATACCTTCTCCCTGGATTCGCTGGATACCAAATTGCCGACGCTGTGATACAGGTTCTGAAAGACCTGGTTGATCAGGGTGCGGGCAATATCGATCAGCATCTTGTAATTCGAGTATAACCCGACCGCCGCTATGCTGACAAAAGTAGAGATGATAATGCTCTCTGTCTCCAGGACAAGAAAGCCTCCGATATTCTGCAAAATGATCGCCTTGACGTTGCGGATGATCCCCCCCTTGGTCTCGGGGTCCAGAGGGCCGTCGGCCTTCTCTTTGAGATAGGGGTATTTCCGGTTCGCAATCCGGTTCAGCACCGCGGAAGTGACAATGGTCATGAAGCTGTCCACGATCAGGAACAGAATATAGTTGGAGGTGAAATACAGAATACCGATCTTGAGGCCGGTAGAGAGAATGGAATTGACCGAGAACGCCGCGGTGACAATGTAATTCTTCTGGTTCACGCTCAGGTAGGCGTTCTTGTAGGAGAAGAAGTAAGGGGCAACGGTATTCAGCAGAAAGATCAGATAGATGGCATGCAGATGCTCCACGCCGGAGTCTTTGACGATGGTACCCAGAAACGGCAGGATCGACAAACCGAGAAGCGTAACGACCAGCGCAATCACCATATAGGCGTTGCGGTAGAGCCGCATCAGCCGCTTGATTTTGTCCCGGTCATTGTCCGCTACGGGCTTGTACAGGCTGTACATGATGCTGGCTCCGATTCCGGCTTCCGACAGCGTCAGCATAGTCAGAATGTTCGTAAAGAGGCCGTTGACGCCCAGGTATTCAATCCCGAGGCTGTTGATGAAGACGGTTCTGGAGATAAAGCTCAAGAGCGTAATCACCAACTGGTTGCCAATCCCCGTTATGATATTGATCATCGAATTTCTGACTCTCATCTTGATTCCCGCCTCATTTCAAATCATCACTTGCCGGCACGGCTTCCTCCCATCCCGCCGGAACGGGGGCGTATGGCGCGGCGTCTTGACGGACGTCCGCCCCATCTGACATAGAGACGAAGCCGGAGTCGGCGGATACGCCACTTCAGATACGGCGTCACCCTGATGGAGTGTCCGTCGGCAGCGATCAGCCACTCCCCGGAATCCAGCTGCTGCTGGTCCAGATGATGCATGCCGGCCCGGTTCCACGGCGCTGCTCCGCCTTCCAGTACAAGTTCGCCCGCTTCTTCCCGGTAACTCTGCTCCGTCAGCTCGGTAATCCGGAACCGGTACGCCGAATGCCCGTAATACGGCTCTCCGTGCTGGGCATACCGGTAGATCCGGCCTTCATGAACCAGAACTCTCCCTGCCGGCCGGGCGTTGTTCATGGTGTCCCGGAGAATGGGACTCTGGGGGTGTTCCTTCCACTCTCCGTCCAGAGCATCCGCCAAGAACAGATGCGTTCCCTGATGCGACCCGCTGAACATCCACCAGCGCCCTCCGTACTGAAAGAGGGAAGAATCCACGTAATCGCCTTCCAGCAGCACCTTCTCCACTTCCCAATCATAGGGGAAATTCCGGGCTCTGTATAAAAGCACCCGATGGTCGGCGACGGACTCCGGGATCATGTAATACGCGGACCCGCTTTTGAAGACCTGCGGATAAGAAAGATGGAACGGCTCGGCGAGCGCGATCCGGTCATACGTCCAGTCCTCTCCGTCCCGGCTTCGGGCAACGCCGATCTCTCCCTTCTCCGTAACGACATTGTAGACTTCGAAGAAGAGATAAGTCAGGTTGTCATCCACCAGTAAAAAAGGGTCGGCCACCGTCTCTGCATAAACGTCGGTTACATCCTCCGGACGCAGAGACGGGTCTCTGCGGATGGAAAGGCGGGCGGATGAGGCCAGCGGCGCGTCCGCCCGGTGTACTTGAATGGACCATCTGTACGTCTCGATCGGCTTGCCGATCCGTCTCATTTGAAAGAAGACTGCGAGCAGGCACACCGCGTCAAACGGGAGAGTCCATAAAACATAGGAGAGCATAATGTCCTTCTTTCTACGATGAAGTCCGCCGGGCCAGCCGGGCCGAGAGGCGAATGCTGAAGCCCTGGGTGAACGGGAGGCGTTCGAACAGAACGGAATAGACGCCAATATCTTTGGTATCCCCTTGTGAAAAATCGACCACCCCGCTGCGCCGGGTCATCTTCATGAGATACCCTGCGGCCGCTTCAGCCGCGGCCCTGCATTCGGCAGCGATGCTATCGATCGCCGACGCTTCCAGCAGGAACCAGCCGAGCACGGCCGTGGCCGACGAATCGGCTCTTGCTTCCGGCCGGGTGGCGCTCCAGTTCCACTGTCCTCCGCTTCCCTGAAGCTTGAGAACAGCCGGAACCACATGCAGAATCGCCTGCTGCAGCCGCTCCTTGCCCGGATGATCCCCGGGGAGCTCCTTCCAGGCATCCATCAGGCCGATGGCATACCAGGCGATCCCTCGCCCCCAGCCCTGGAGCCCGAGCAGATGCCCTTCCTTGACCGAATAGGCGTGGAAGGGAACGGGACTGTCCGCGAGCATGCCGCGGCGTTCAAACTCTGTAATCTGGCGGACGGCCAGCTCCAGACATTCCGGCCTGCCGTACAGCAGGCCGTAACGGACCAGGAACGGGCAGATGAAGCCGATGGTATCCACATAGCGATAGTCCGGCATGCCATTGCGGTATTTGACGGTCCCGTCTTCTCCCAGATGATTCTGAATCATTTCCCAGACCCCATCCATCGCCTGCCGGTACTTACCGGCATCAAAGGACGGAGCCTTCATCAGCGCATAAGCCAGAATGGCCCCGTCCACAAGCTTCGGCGCTTCCCTCCAGCCTCCATCCGGGCGGAAGTATGCCGCCAATCGGGTTTCGACGGCCAGGGCGTCCTCGGCCGACGGAACGTTCTCCATCTGCTCGATCAATCCCAGAAGCAGCGCCGCTTCCTGCCAGTGCTGAATCGAGGCTTTGGAATAACGGCCCCGCAGCATATCAAGCGCAATGAGACGGGTCTGGTCCGTTACCGGTATGGAAGGGGTGCGCCGCAGCCATTGTCTGCCAACGGCCACAATCTGTCGGTTCCAGATCCCGCGGTCCGGATAACGGCCAATATGAATGCGGGAGAGCCACTTGAGGGCAAGGGGAATGCCATCCACAGCCAGAACTGCAAGAAGGCACAGCAGCAAAACAGCGAGCACAATCTGAACAGCCATGAAGAAGCTCTTCCTTTCTCCGGGTTAAGCCGTATGGGCTTCAATTAATTGCATCAGCTTCTGAATCTCCGACTCGGTCCCGAGCTCTTCCGAGCCGAGATGTTCACGGAAGCGGCGGGCCCGCTCCGGGTATTCCAGCAATTCGACGATGCCTTCGGCCAGCGCCGCGGCATTCATCGCTACGATACGGCCGTTCACGCCGTCCCGAATCTGATCGGCCGCCGTCGGAAAGTCGGTGACGACAATCGGCTTGCCCAGAATTTTGGCCTCGTCGATCGCGATCGACTTGCCTTCGAACCGCGAGGGCTGTACATAGATATCCGCCTCGCGCATATAGGGATACGGATTGGCGCGAAGCCCGAGCAGGATGAAGTGCTTCTGAAGCCCGCTGCCGGCAATCTCGGCCTCCAGCGCGGCCCGCTCTTCGCCTTCCCCGGCAACGTACCAGCACAGTCCGGGATAGCGCTCTATCAGCAGACGGCATGCCGCAAGCGCGTAGTCGAGCCCTTTTTGCCGGGTCAGCCTTCCGATCGTCAGCAGCTTGATCTCCCGCTGTCCCGTGCCGCCCCAATCGGCCGCTTCCTCCGACAAGGTTCGGATCAGGGCAGGCGATACCACGTTGTGAATCACCCGTACCTTCCCGCTCAGCTTCGGGAACCGCTCCCGAAGGATGTCTCCGCATTTGTCCGAGACGGTAACCAGCGCATCCAGTCGCTCGAAATACGGCTCGTCGAATGCCGGATCGCCGCCCAGATGATCATAGTCGTTGTGAATGAACCCGATCTTGCGCGCCGCCTTGGTCTTCTCGATGACATAGTAGAGCGGGGCGTTCTCCATGAATCCGATGGCCGCATCGTACTCTCCCGGCAGCTTCTCCAGCGCCTGTCCCGCATACGTCCAGAGACGCTGCTCCCGGACTCCGGGATTGCCCTCCCGGCGGAACAGCCGTCCCGCCTGTACACGGGCCAGCGCAAGACCGGGCCGGCCTTGACTCACACAGCGCCGCAGAGCGCTTCGGATTGGCATATCGAACAGCTGGTAATTCCTCGGTTCCTTCAAAAGCCGCACATAGGGCGGAATCTGATCCATGAAGATGCCCTGGTGCCGAAGCAGCAGAAGGTCGACCTCGTACTTGGATTCATCCAGCACCTGCAGGAGAGAAATCAGCGATTTCTCCGCACCGCCGCAGACCAGGCTGTTCAGCACGAACAGCAGCTTTGTTTTTCGGGGCATTTCCTGTCACCTCGATGCCAGCAGATTATAGAACTTGTAGATTTCGTTCTCGGTCCCCAGGTCTTGCCCGGCCAGGTTCGCCGAGAGGCGTTCGCGCAGGGCAGGATCGTCGATCAGCCGGGCGATGCCGGCGGCAACCGCTTCCGGGTTCATGCCGACAATAAGACCGTCCGTCTCGTTCGCAATCTGATCGACGGCGGTGCTGAAATCGGTCACGACAATCGGCTTGTTCAAGATTTTGGCCTCGTCAATCGCAATGGACTTGCCCTCAAACCGCGAAGTCTGCACATAGATATCCGCAGCCTGAATGTACGGATAGGGATTGGAGCGCAGTCCGAGCAGCCGAAAGCGGTCCTGCAGCCCGCAGGCCTCGATCTGCGCGGTCAGCGCGTTCCGCTCCTCGCCCTCGCCGATAACGTCCCAGTGAATCTCGTAGCCCCGGTCCCGCAGCAGCCGGCACGCCTCAATGGCAAGCTCGAACGCTTTCTGCGGATGCAGACGTCCGATGGAGAGGAGACGCACCGCTTCCCCCTTCCTGCCTTGGAACCCGGTGACGTCCGCGTCCGGCAGCGGCTGGCCGGCCAGCCGCCGGATCGCCCGGGGAGAGACAATATTATAAAGGATATGAATCCGGCCGCTCTTCTCGGGAAAACGCTGCTCCAGCTTGCTCGCGCACTCCTCGGACACGGTCACCAGATGCTGAAGGCGTTCGAAATACGGCCGGTCCAGCTCCGGGTCCATTCCGAGCTCGTCATAGTCGTTGTGAATCCAGCCGACTTTAACCCGGGCCTTCACCTTCTCCACACAGTAATAAATCGAAGTCTTCTCCAGAAACCCGACGGCAGCGTCGTAGGAGCCGGCCAGTTCCGGAAAAGCGGGAGCCAGATGCCGCCAGGCCCGCTGCTCTTTAACCGAATCATTGCCCGCTGCCCGGTTCGCCAGGCTGAAGAGAATCCGGCGAAGAGCGAGGCCGAAGCGCCCTCTGGCTGCAAGACCGGCAACCGCCCGTGGCAGGTGCCGCATATAGCGTTCCAGAGACTTCGGCCGGGGCAGCACCCGCACCTCGGGAGGGATGAATTCCATGAACAGGCCTCGGGGATTGATCAGGAACAGATCGACGTCATAGACGCCGTAATCAATCTGGCTGAGCAAGTTGATCAGACTGCGTTCTCCGCCTCCGGAAGTCAGACTGGGGATGACAAAAAGAAGTTTGGTCTTCATAGCCGCCTCATGCCAGTTCCCTTAAATAGTCCGCCGCCTTATAAGAAAGCTCCTGAATGCGCGGAATGGCCAGCATGAGCGTCTTGCGGATTTCGCCTTCTTCCTGCATCATCTCGCTGAATTTGGAGATCAGCACATCCCCGTCCGAAATCTGGTCAATGCCGAGAACGAGCTTCTCTTCCCCGAACAGATCCTTGGCAATTCCCTTGGACTTGACGCTGTAGCCCAGAACAAGCGTCGGCACAAAGTTCGAATAGGCGGCGATGGTGGCGTGGGTCCGGGCGCCTACAAAAAACCGCATCCGGGCGATATAGCCCTTGTACTGCACTGCGGTAAGATTGCCCGGGAGCAGAAGGACCCGGCCGGTATCCCGGTATTGCTCATGGAAGCTCTTCAGCAGCTCGTAGTCGTTGTTGCCTTCCACCATGACATGGGGCGTAAGCGCAATCGTCATGTCCGTCTTGTCCAGGATATGGCGGATCAGCGCATGAACCGCCTCACCCGACCGCCGGTTGCGGCCGCTGACCAGCGGGCTGAAGTTGAGCCCTACGGTGTTCCCCTCCTGCCATCCTTCGGGAAGCGGAAGCTCCTCCTTGGTCATGGTGAACGCCGGGTCCGCGCACAGCCGGACATTGTTCAGTCCTTGGCCCCGCAGCATATCGTAGGTCAGCGTCTCCCGGGCCAAGATCAGGTCGAACTGCCGCAGGTCCTCCAGCTTCCGTTCGGACATATCCTCCTCGCCGATGGAACAGCCCCACAGCACAAGCTTCTTGCCTTGACGCTTGATCCGGCGGTCCACTTCATACCAGCCCGGCTGTTCCCCGTAGCAGTAATTGTCGCCGCCGATCGAGAGGCACACGTCCGTATCGGGAATGCGGCGGATCAGGTTGCGCTCGATGCGTCCCAGTCCGTAGGATTCGTCCTTGAACAGCTTGAACAGGACCGAAGAGACGAGCCAATCGAACGAAGGCTTCGTCAGCGGCCGCTTGGAGCCGTCATAGATGCCGTCCAGCGCGGGAATTCCCGCATCGCTCTCCGGCTTCTCGGAGGCCAGGTAAATCTTGGCTCCGCTGATTCTCTCTTTGATCAGGCCGGCGGAGGATCTTACAATCGCCTCGCAGCCCCGGTTCTCGCTGCCATTATGAGCGAACATCATAATCTTCACTTGGTTGTTTCCCCCTTCTAACGGTTTCGGATGCGGCTGTAAGCGGTTAGCAGATACAGGCGTCCCAGTCTTCTTCGGCTCATGGCGTCGATAACGGCCCGCTGATAGGTGCCAAGCGACGGATATTCTTCCTTGTAGTAATCGGGAAAAGCCGTGCGCAGCCCGGGATGATTCAGCATCTTTCTCAAGTAGGCCATCCGGCGGCGGAGGCTCATGTCCCGGGCCGGCTCCATATACATGTGAACCAGGGACGCCGCCGTCCGGATGAACCGGACCGAGCGGAGCCGGCGGATATCCGTTCCGCCCACCCGGGCCTCGAAGCCTTCCGGCAGAGGCGCCTCGAACCGCTCCAACGCCTTGCGGAAATAGTCCTTGCCCGCGATATTCCGGGTGGCGCTTCCCGGATTGTCCAAATAATGATAGCCGGTATAATCGAGATAGAAGGCGCGTTCGGCTTTCAGAAGAAACCGTACATTGAATATTCCGTCCTCGCCCAAATCCACTCCTTGCGGAAACCGGAGTGAATGCTTCTCAATCATTGACCGGAGAAACAGCTTATTGCATACGGAATTGCAGTCTTCATCGCTTATGTAATAGGGCAGAATCTCCCGGTCCAGCTCTTCCCGGAGAAGCACCCGGCCGGAAGGAAACGGATACCGGGTGATCTGCTTGTGGACCCCCGTCTCGCTCTCGTAGTTGCAGATCACGACATCGCAGGACTCGGCGGCAGCCGTCCGGTACAGCTGCTCGAACATATCCGCTTCCACGGTATCGTCCGCATCCACAAATCCGACATAGGAGCCGGAGCACGCCTGAATTCCGGCATTGCGCGCTTCGCTGACCCCGCGGTTCTCCTGATGGATAACCCGGACCCGAGGGTCCCTTGATTGATAAGCGTCCAGGATGCTTCCGCTCCCGTCGGAGGAACCGTCATTGACGAAGATAAACTCGCATTCCCCAAGCGTCTGCCCAAGCAGCGATTCCACACACGCGCTCAGCCGGGAGGCCGCATTGTAGACGGGAACAACTACACTCACGGCAGGGCTCATCGCGCCTCCACCTCCAGATTCAAGAAGCCGTACAGCGCCTCCAATTGGCCGCTGCCGCTGTGATCTCCCAGCCCGCCGTTCTCCGCCAGACGGTTCCGCAGCAGCGCATCCCGGTAAAGCCGCTCAATCCCTTCCGCGACGCCTTCCGGGGACAGCTCCACAATAAGACCGTCTTCTTCGTTCCGGATTTGGCTGGCCGCTGTCGGATAGCGGGTAATCAGTACCGGCTTGCCGAGAATCTGCGCTTCTGTAATCGCAACGGCCTTGCCTTCATAGCGGGACGGCTGAACATATAGATCGCAGGCTGCCATATACGGATAAGGATTCACCTGCTTGCCGAGCAGAAAGAAGGAATCGGCAAGGCCGTGCTGTTCCACCAGCCCGCGGATGGCGGGCTCTTCCCCTCCGTACCCGACGACATACCACCGGATGTCGTCATATCCCCGGCTGCGCAGCAGCCGGAGGGCCTCGACCGCAAGATCAATGCCCTTGGCGGAGGAGAGCCTGCCCACCGTAACCAGCTTGAAGCCGGCGTCCTCCCGGACCGGGTTCGGCACCGGTTCCGCTGCCAGCTTCCGGATCGAGTCCGGAGAGCAGAGATTCTCCATTACCCCAACCCGGGAGGCAAGTTCGGGATAGCGGACCAGAAAAGCGTCCCGGCACGCCTCCGATACGGCGACAATCCGGTCAAACCGGCTCCACCGCTCATAATCGAGGACGCGGTCGGTGAAGATGGTGGAGTAATCCGTATGAATCCAGGCCAATTTAAGGTCGGCCTCCACCTTCTCGGCTACAAAATCATGCGGCCATAAATAGCTGACCGCAACATCATACCGCTTGTCCAAGGACGGCAGATAGGGAAGCGTATGCTTCCACATCAGCTGCATCTGATAATAGCCCGGTTCCGCGATCCCGGTTCTGCGCCGTACATATTCGCCGCGGAATCTGGCCAGCAGCCTTCCTCCGGCAATACGGAAACGGCCGCTGCGGAGGATGTCCTTGACGGAGTGCCGGAAGGTGGCGTACGCCGGATCTTCCTTCAGCAGATTCACCCGATCAGGAATCAAATCCATTAATTCCCCCTGGTGGCGATAGAGCATCAGATCGACATCGAACCGTTCATAGTCCAGGTGCTCCAGCAGAGCAGCCAGACTTCGCTCGACGCCGCCAATCTCCATATCGTAGGATGCGATCAGCATCTTCTTCTTCACCGGCCCCGCCCTCCTGTCTTGCGCCACAGCCAGAGCACAGGCCGCAGGGGAATATAGAGGACGTGCAGCCGCTTGGGCAGCGGCAGCGTATCGGCATCTTCCGGATACGGAAACAGCAGACTCAGCGTAAAGAACGTCTTCCGTCCCGGCGCGAGCAGCCGGAACTGGTGGCGTTTATGATACCGCTCCACCTCTTCGGGGAGCGGCTTGTTGTGAAGGTTGATTCGCCGCTCCACGTAATACATAGCCTCCATCGCCAGCTTCTGCGACCGGGGACGATCCCTGAGCTTGCGCAGCTCAGGCGCCATTTCGCTCGAGAGCAGCCGGTCGGCCAGCGCAAGCGCCTGTCCGCCGATGGAGACGACATTATATTTCTTCAGCGTTCGGGTCAGGCGGTCCGGGTCGGGATTCTGCCCGAGAAGCTTATGGATATCGAGCAGCCAGCGCACGCGGGACCAGCCGTGACGAGCGCCGTGCGTGGCCAGGAAGAAGAACAGATCTTCCCTGCCCAGATAATAGAGGGGGTCCGCAGAGAGCGTGCTGACTCGCTTCCGTTCCCACAGTTCATCGAACCGGGGGTCCAGGGCAGGCGTCGGATTCAATCTCCAGTGAACCTCCACCTTGAGACCCGTGGCGGAATGGACGTAGGCATAATGGTGATGCCGCCACTTCCAGTCATTCAGCACGCTTCGGATGTATTCGTCCTTGATATAGCCCGACGAAGCCAGCAGCGCTTCGGCCTGATCCAGCATCTCCACCGGCACCAGCACATCCAGGTCGCTGGATGTCCGAAGCGAGACCTCTCCATAAAGGTCCTGAGCCAGCACGGGCCCCTTGAGAAAGAGGCAGCGAATGCCGTGATCCGACAGAAGCCGGCCCAGCTTCGACATTTCTGCGGTAAAATACAGCATTTGCAGCGTATTGCGGGAGTACAATTCGTAGCAGCGGCGCAGAACCTCTTCGGGAACGCGTTCCTTGTATCCGTTCTTAAGGATCGGGTACAGGTTCGGGAACACCCGGTGATGCATTGCCAATTCGATGAACTGATCCCAGTCCACCTGTTCCCAGACGGAATCATATGCTTCGGACAGACTGCCGGTCTCGCCGTCTCTGGAGAGCAGAGCCAGCAGCAGTCTCATTTCAACAGGAAGTTCTTCAATTCGCTGTGCCCATGAATATGCCATAGTCGACTCCTCGATTCAGCAATAACGAACAAAATGAAAAAATCGTTCTATAAAACGAACGCAAATAAAGCGTACCATCCTTGATGCCAAGGTGTCAATTCCCATATTGCCGGCAGCGGCTGCGAGTATGCTATAGTGGATTCTGGAAGGAGAGGGAGACATGCGGGAACTGGTGATTATCGGAGCGGGCGGACATGCCAAGGTTCTGATCGACGCTGCCGAGCAAGAGGGAAAATACCGGATACGGGGGCTTATTGATTCGCATAAGCCGCCCGGCTTCACCGTGCACGGCTATCCGGTTCTGGGAGACGAGGACTGGCTGGTCCGCAGCGCACCAGCCGGCTGCGAAGGGCTTATTGCCGTCGGAGACAACTGGACGCGCGGGCTTATTGCCGAACGGATCCGTCGGAGGCTTCCCGGACTCCGTTATGCGCGGGTCGTTCATCCCCGCGCAAGCCTTGCCCGGGGGGCCGCCGTCGGCGAAGGCACCGTCGTTCTGTCGGGCGCCGTCCTGGGAAGCGATGCCGTCGTCGGGCGTCACGGCATTCTCTACTCGGGCTCCATTCTGGAGCATGAGAGCCGGACCGGCGACTGCGTCTCGCTGGCTCCCGGGGCCGTGGCCGCCGGCAATGTGGCCATCGGCGATTACACGGCGCTCGGCGTAGGCGCGAATGTCATTCATTCCATACAGATCGGCATGCACTGCGTGATCGGCGCCGGGTCGACCGTAGTCGCCGACATCGGCGACTACACCGTCGCTTACGGAACCCCGGCCCGGCCCATCCGGACCCGGAACGCCGGGGAGCGGTATCTCTAGACGGAACGCAGCGACGGAAGCGACCCGGCGCTCTCATTCAGCGTGCGCCGGACGACCTCGATGACGCGTTCCTGCTCGCTCTGGGACATGCTGGAGCCGGAAGGCAGGCACAGTCCGGATTCGAACAGCTCTTCGGACACGCAGACGCCGTCGGAGTGAGGATAGAATTTCACGCCCGCGAACACGGGCTGCAGGTGCAGCGGCTTCCAGAGCGGACGGGCTTCGATATTCTCCTCCGCCAGCCGGTTCAGCACGCCATGCACCTTCGCGGCTGCGCCTTCCCCCTGAAAGGTCAGGGTCGTCAGCCAGCGGTTCGACCGGGTTCCCGCGAGCTCGGGCATGAAGCGGAGCCCTTCTTCGCCGCCCAGCGCTTCCTGATACCGGCCGAACACGGCTCTTCGGGCATCGACGCGGCTGTCCAGCACTTCCAGCTGGGCCCGGCCAACGCCGGCCAGAAGGTTGCTCATCCGGTAATTGTGCCCGATGACGCTGTGCTGGTAGTGCGGCGCGGCGTCTCTGGCCTGGGTGGCCAGGAAGCGGGCTCGGTTCAAGGCTTCCAGATCATCGGAGACCAGCATTCCCCCGCCCGAAGTGGTAATGATCTTGTTGCCGTTGAAAGAGAAGATTCCGAAACGTCCGAACGTTCCGCTCGGCCGCCCTTCGTAGGTCGTGCCCAGCGATTCGGCGGCGTCTTCGACAATCGGGACGCCGTACCGGCCGCAAATTTCCGTAAGCTCATTCATCTTGGCGCTCTGTCCGTACAGGTTCACTACGATTACCGCCTTCGGCAGCCGCTGCTCCGCCTTCGCTTCAGCGAAAGCGCGTTCCAGCGCCGCAGGCGACATGTTCCAGGATTCCGGCTCCGAGTCGATGAAGACCGGCGCCGCTCCCTGATACACAATCGGATTGGCGCTGGCAATGAAGGTCATGGACGAGCAGAAGACGACATCTCCGCTGCCCACGCCCAGCAGCTGGAGCGCGACATGAATCGCAGCCGTTCCCGAGCTCAGCGCCGCGGCTCCCCGGGTGCCAACATAATCGGCTACTTCCCGCTCGAAGGCATCGACATTCGGCCCGAGCGGCGCAATCCAGTTCGTCTCAAAAGCTTCCTGAATATAATGCTGCTCCCTTCCGCTCATGTGCGGGGGAGACAACAGGATGCGCGAATGCGTCATTGAAATCCCTGCTCTCTATGTTCATCTTGTAAGACTGTTCCCCGGAATACCGGCATCGTGACATGATTGCCGTTCTGAATGCCCTCCGACCGGAAGACTTTTCCCGCCGTCATGAACAGAATGCGCAGATCCAGCTTGAAGCTTCGATGGTCCACATACCAGACATCCAGATCGAATTTCTCTTCCCAGGACAGCGCGTTCCGTCCGTTCACCTGCGACCAGCCCGTAATGCCCGGCTTCACCTGATGGCGTCTGGCCTGCTGCTCATTATAAAGGGGCAGGTACTCCATCAGCAAGGGTCTGGGACCGACCAGACTCAGTTCGCCCCGGGCGACATTCCACAGCTGCGGAAGCTCGTCGAGGCTGTATTTGCGCAGCAGCCGCCCGAACCGGGTCAGCCGCAGCTCGTCGGAGAGCAGCCGGCCCTCGCCGTCTCTCGCATCGGTCATGGTGCGGAACTTGTAGATATGGAACGGCTTGCCGTGCAGGCCGGGCCGCTGCTGCCGGAACACGACCGGCGAGCCCAGCTTGATCCGCACCAGAATCGCCGTGGCGGCGATGACCGGAGACAGGACCAGCAGGAGCGTGCAGGACACGAGCAGGTCCAGAAGTCTTTTGGGCGTGAGCAAATCCCGCATTCTGGCGATGTTGTCCGGGCCGACGATCCGGCTGATTCTCCGCTTGAGCTTGCTTCTTAGCCGGACATGCAGCGGCAGCCAGGATTGGGCAAAGTGGTGGATGGTATAGCTCTCCTCCGATAAATAGTTGCCGCCGTTGATATAATCGTAAGGACTGAAATATGTGCGGGGATAGAAGGTCACCCCGTTGGCTATGGTCTGCAGCCGGCCGTTCAGCTCAAGGCCCTCCCGCCGGCAGATGTCGCTGATTACGGCCGTATTCGTCGTGGTGTCCGGCGAGCCGTCCGGTTTCAGGAAGGGTCTGCCCTCATAATAGTCCAGCAGCTCCCGAATCCAGGGATGCCCTGCCACCGCCCCCATCGTACCGGATTGCAGGAAGTGGTCATCCTCGAAGCCCGAGAAGGCTCCCAGGGTCAGAAACCGGTCCAGCGAGCGGACGACCTCCACATCCGTATCCATATAGATGCCGCCTTCGGTGTAGAGCGCGTGCAGACGGACGTAGTCGCTGACAAAGGCGTATTTGCGCGCCTGGTACGCTTCTCTGACATAGCGGTTGCTCTCCACGTCAAAATGGTTCTCGTTCCATTCCTTAATGGTATAATCCGGCAGATGCTTGCGCCAGCTGCGGATGCACCGCTCCACCAGAGCCGGCTTCTCGCCGCGGCCGAACCAGCAGTAATGGATAATCTTCGGTATGGCTGCCTGGGTCTCCATGCTTCATTCTCCTTTCGTGTCCGGTTCAGGGCAAATAATCGCTGCTGTAAATAAGGCCAAGGGAAATCACGTTCTCGTAGAAAAAATAAAGGACGTACACGGCGAGCAAGGCCAGATAGACCAGCTTCTGATCCTTCTCCCGAAAAGCCTTGACCACCCACGAGCACAGCAGAATCTGATAAAGGTTGAAGTAAATCGCCACCCGGGCAAAAATCCAGTTCTGCGTGGAAACGATCATCAGAACCATGCCGATCAGGGACAGATTCACCAGAATGTCAATCTTGGGATAGAGCTGCTTCAGCCGGCGTCTCCCCGCAAAGGCAATCACCAGCGGGATGGCGTAAAAGAAGACCCGGAGCACGTTGGCGCCGCCCTCGGTGAAGTCCTGGTAGGTCGCATATTTCGTATCCCGGATGGCCGAGAACAGCAGCTCCGAGAATTGGTTGAAGCCGATCACAATCGCCACCGCCACACCCAGCAGGGCAAACGTCGAGCCCTTCCAGGCTTCCCGCCGGACAATGAAATAGATGGGAATAAGGATAAGCGCGCTCTGATGAATCAGGGCGGCGAGCAGAACAACGAGCATGTACTTCGCCCAGTTCCCTTTCATAATATAAGGGGTGGCCGCAAACACAATCGCCGCCGCCAAATATTGGCGGATACCGTTCATCGAGACGACAAAACCGCCGGAGGTAATAAACGCATATACGCTGAGCTCGAACAGCCGGGAATACCGGTAGAACGTCCAGATAATCAGGGTATGGGTAATCAGGGCTGTGGTAAAGATCAGGATCTGCGGATCGTCGCTGATCTGCTGGAGCAGCATCTGAAGGACACTGAAGCCCATGTCGCTGTGGTGCAGCGCATACGTCCAGGTGAAATCGGTGATCTCATAGCTGTGAACATAAAAGACCGTGTCCCCGATGTTGTTCCTCAGCCCGGCAACTGCTATGAAGCTCACCGCCGTCAGGGCGACGAGCATACGGTTTGGACGCACCGGAAGGGAGCCGGCCAATGCCGGGACGGCATAATAGCGGGCCAGCAATGCGCACAGAAACGCAAAGCCGAGCTGAAGCCAGAGAATGGTCATTGAACCCCGCTCCCCTGGCTACCTGCGGTTCCTGATTGTTTCGTCACCGAAGCCGGCGCCGATCGGGAAGTCCGCTGAATATAGAAGTAGAGCAGACTGCCCAGCGGAGCCGCCAGAAGCGTAAGCGCCTTGTTCGGCGATTCGCTCAGAAAGCGGCGGTTGCGGATCATCAGGCTGCTGGAGACATAGTGAATGGCTTCGCGGAACCTTTTGCGCAATGTGGGCGAATACCGCATGGCCGTCTTGCGATAAAAGGCAAACCCGCGCGGATTGGCGCGGTACTGGCTGAACATATTCAGACTCGATCCGTCCGTCCGGTATTCGACATGGCACAGCACCCGGTTCAGCAGCAGCAGCGGATACTGCTGGTCGATAAGAAGATACTTATAAGCCAGCGGCACATATCGCTCCCCGGGGAACAACGGATACGGCGGAGCGGATTGGATCAGCCGGGTCCGGTAGACCAGCTTCTTATCGCCCAAGACCCCATGCTTGTCATACAGATGGCTCAAGGGAGCCGCCTTCATTCCTTCCGGCAGTCGGGTACCGATAACCTCCCCCGCGGGAGAGGCGTCCAGGCCGACAATTCCGGCAACATTCTCTCCTCCATGTTCCCGCCAGAAGTCCAGGATGGTCTTCACGGCTTCATCCGCCATATAATCATCAGAATCAATGCATACGTTCAGCTCGGTATCCATCAGTTCGTATGCGGTATTATGGGCTCCGTGCATCCCCTGATTGTCCTGGTAGTGATAGCGGATATCCACCTGTCCCTCCGCGATCCAGCTCTCCACCAGCTCGCGGGTCCGGTCTGTTGAACCGTCATCGACAATCAGCCAGACAAAATCGCGGCAGGTCTGGCGCTTCAGGCTCTCGTAGCACATAGGCAGGGTGGACGCCCGGTTATAAGCCGGAGTAAAAACGGTCAATGTCGGAACCATATGCTCACCTCGCCTCTCCGGACAGCGCCGAGGCCCGGGTATAAAAGCCTGCCAGCCATTCGGACATGGTCTTCGTGTCATAGCCTTGGCCGCGCAGCAGCTCTGCCGTATCGGCATGCTCACAGGTCTGCGACAGAACGGTGCGGGCCCAGTATTCCGCGGGATGCTTCAGACTCAGGAATTCAATTCTTCCCGACAGATCGCACTCGGCTGTAATCGCATCGGAGACCACGCAGCGCAGTCCGGCCGCCTGGGCTTCAACCAGAACGACCGGCAGGCCCTCAAAGAGCGACGGGAACAGAAAGACGTCCATGCCCTGCATCAGTCTGGAGATGTCCTTGCGAACGCCGAGGAACCGGACATGCTCCGATAATCCGAGACGTTCGACCTTGGCCCGGATGGAGGGCTCCAGCTGCCCCGTTCCTGCCAGAACGAGCAGCGCTTCGGGATTCAGGCTATGGATCTGCTGAAAAATATCAATTAAAAAGTCGTGATTCTTCTGCTTGTCAAAACGCCCCACATGTCCAATCACAAGGCGTCCTTCGGCCTTCCATTCCTGACGGACCTCGCTTCGCTTCCCTTCGCTGTAGGCAAAGTCGGACAGATCCACCGCGTTGTTCATGACGACCAGCTTGGACTGAATGTCGGAATTGGCGCCGAACAGCCATCTTCCCGCATTCCGGGAGCAGGCAAAATAAGCATTCGGCTTTCCCTTCATGACCATTCTCCCATAAAGGCGAAACGGCAGCTTGATGTCCAGCTTCTGGTCGCTGATATGGCTGTGGGCAATCCGGCAGGATATCCCCGCTCTTCGGGCGGCGCGGAGCACAAAGCCGCTGTTCTCGTTGATGTGGGAATGCACAACCCGGTAAGAAGGATGCTCCTTGAAGAACTGATCCAGCTGCCGGAAATAGCTGCGGTAATGGCCGGGCCGGATCGGAGGCATCCGGTAAATGACGCCGCCGAGGGCTTCGATCTCATCATCGTAATGTCCCCGCTCCGCGCGGTGTACCATGAAGTCAAATTGAATGCGCGTCCGGTCCATCCGGCGGTAATAGTTCATAAGCATCGTCTCCAGACCGCCCCGGTTCATCACCGTAACGACTTGCAGAATCCGAAGGACTTCCATGTGCTGCACCTCACATCTTTAGTAATCAGATAAGGACTCTCCGGCGGCCCGGACGGATTCCGCTTCCGCCGTGTCCGTCATGTAGGTCTTGTATATTCCGCTCAGTTCGGTAACGACCCGTTCCAGCCCGAAGTCGGCTACCTTGGCCCGGCTTCGCGCTCCCATCTCTCTTCTCCGTTCCGCTGACCGGCCCAGCTCCAGCAGCCGGCCCGCCAGCGGCCCCGGGTCTTCCGCGGGAACGAGATAGCCGTTGACACCATCCTCCACCAGTTCGAGATGTCCCCGGTTGCGCGTTGCCACAATCGGCAGGCCGCAGGCCATCGCTTCCATGATATTGACCGGCAGCCCTTCCCGGAGGCTGCCGGACACGGCAAGATCGCACAGGGGCAGAAGCCGGTCCAGATCGGTGCGGTATCCCAGGAAATGCACCCGGTCGCCCACGCCGAGCGAATCGGCCAGCGTCCGGCATTCTTCCAGAAGCCCTCCGCGTCCCGCGAGCAGCAGCCTGGCTTCCGGCAGCTCCCCGGAGACGCTGGCCAGCGCCCGGATCAGCAGTTGCTGGTTCTTATTGCGGTTGAACTCGGCCGCATAGAAGATCAGCAGATCGTCCTCGGGATAGGGAAGCTCCCTTCTCAACCGGCGCTTCGTCTCTTCGTCCACCGGCGCGAACCGGGTACAGTCGATGCCGACGCCGTGGACATGCTCGAGCCGCCGGGGCCGGAACCTCGCTTCCGCCAGCCGGTAATCCTCCTGATTAATGGTAATCAGGCAGTCCGTCCGGCCGGCGAGCATTTTCTCGATCGGATAGTATAGCATCCAGTTCAGGAGCGGGGCTCCCTGGCAAAAGTGAAAGCCGTGCGCGGTGTACAGCACCTTCGTCCCCCGCTTTCTCGACTTCGCGGCTGCGAGCCGCGCCAGCGCCCCGCCCATCGGCGTATGGGCGTGAATAATCTGGTACTGCTCCCGGTCCATCAGTTCCTTCAGGCGCCGGTAGGCTTCCAGATTCCCTCGGCCCAGCGGCGAGCGCTCGAAGGGGATGTTGAATTTACGGTCGGTAAACGGGAGGTCCATATCGCCGTTAGCCGCGACATGGACCTCCCAGTTCTGCTGTTTGAACCACTCCATCACAGGAAGATGAAACGAACTGAAGTGAAAGTCGACGGTTGCGCACAGCAGGATTTTGTTGGCCATTCTCCGTTCTTCCTCTCTTCCCGGGCCTAACCGGCGCTGACCGTGGCCAGCGGAATCGAACCCAACTCAAGCCGGTCGTTGGCGATATCAAGCAGCAGCTTGCGAAGCTCCTCTATCGTCAGGTCCTCATAGACGCTGAGCAGGTGATGGATGCCGTTGAAATCGACCTCTGTCGATTTGCCGATATAAATCTTCGGATAAATCTGCGCCTCATGGACCTCGGTCTCATTCAGCAGCTCCTCGTAGAGCTTCTCGCCGGGCCGCATTCCCGTGAACTCGATTCCGATCTCTTCCAGCGAATAGCCCGACATCCGGATCAGATTCTTCGCGAGATCCAGAATTTTGACCGGGTCGCCCATATCCAGAACGAAGATCTCGCCGCCTCGGGCAAGCGCCCCGGCCTGGATGACCAGCCGGGAGGCTTCAGGGATCGTCATGAAATACCGGACCATATCGGGATGCGTGACCGTAACCGGTCCGCCGTTCTCGATCTGTCTGCGGAACAGAGGAATGACGCTGCCGCGGCTGCCGAGCACATTCCCGAAGCGTACCGCCACGAATTTGGTCTGGCTGAACCGGTCCATATTCTGAATAATCATCTCGGCGATGCGCTTGGTGGAGCCCATTACGCTCGTCGGGTTGACCGCCTTGTCGGTCGATACCATAACAAAGGTGCCGACTCCGGCCAGATCGGCCGCCTTGGCTGCATGCAGCGTGCCGAGAATATTGTTCTTGACCGCCTCTTCGGGATTGCGCTGCATCAGCGGCACATGCTTGTGCGCCGCGGCGTGGTAGACGACATTCGGCTTGTGATAGTTCATCACGCCGATGATTTTGGCTTCGTCCTGGAGGTCGGCGATTTCCGTGTAGAACTGAATGCCCGAATCCCGGAACGCCGCCTTCAGTTCAATCTCGATCGAGTAGATGCTGTTCTCGCCGTGTCCCAGAAGAACGAGCTTCCGGGGGCGGAAGGCCGAGATCTGGCGGCACACTTCCGAACCGATGGAGCCGCCCGCTCCTGTGACCAGCACGACTTTGTCCGTAATGTAATCGGAGATGCTCTCCAGGTCGAGCGTTACCGGCTCGCGTCCGAGCAGGTCTTCGACCTGCACATCGCGGAACTGGCTGACGGCAATCTTTCCGATGGCAAGGTCTTCCAGGGAGGGGATCGTCTGCGTCTTGGCAGGCGTTTTGGCGCATTCGTCATAGATCTTCTTCAGCTTGTTCTTGCCCAGGGAAGGAATGGCGATTACCACATGCTCGATCCGCAGGCTCGTTACAATCGCTTCAATATCGGCGGTGCTCCCCAGAACCGGAAGCCCCATGATGTCCAGTCCGAGCAGATTGACGTTATCGTCGACAAAAGCGACCGGCTTCAGTTCCTGCGAACCGGAGAGCAGCTGGCGGACCACCATCGTGCCGGCGGAACCGGCTCCGACGATCAGCGTCCGCTTGACGTCTTCCCGCTCTCCGGGAACCGAAAGGACATTCGTGCGGAATACCCGCCAGCAGAACCGGGAACCGCCAATGAGCAGAATATGGAGCATCCAGGTTACCAGCAGCAGCCGGTACTGGAGATTGCCGGTAGCCGCAAGCTGAACCACTCCGGCGCAGACGATGGAGACCGAGACGACCTTGGCAATGAGCAGCATCTCCTGGATGCTGGCATATTCCCAGGCCTTCTTATAGAGATGGTAGACAAAGGCAAAGAGATGGTAGCTTGCGAACAGGGCAACCGAGCTAGCAATAACGGGAAAGGTGAACACGTTGAACGAGGCATTTACCAGAAAAGCGCCCAGAAAAATAGCCGAGACGACAATCAGAGAATCCAGCAGCATCAAGACCGACAAGCGGTGTTTATAGATCAATGCCATCCACTCCTTTCTTATTTGCTGCGGTTAAGTACAGCTCCGATCAGACGAGCCTTGCCAAGCTCCAAAACGCGCTTGGCCTCCTGCACCTTCTGTACGCCCGTTCGGCCTTCATGCAGCACGAGCACACAGCCGTCGCACCGGCCGGCCAGCATAACGGCGGCCGATGAATCGAGAACAGCGGGGGCGTCGATAATGACAACCGGGTAAGCTTCAGCGGCCCATTCCAGGAACTCCGCCAGATCGGGGTGATTCAGCAGATCTCCGGCTCCCGGCAGCGGCGAGCCTGCCGCCAGGACATCAATGCGCTCCAGTCCGGTCTCTTGAACCAGCTCATTCAGCTTGCCATTCCCGGTTAATCCGTCGGTAAGGCCCGGCCAGGATTTGGCGTCCAGCAGCGCAGCCAGCCCCGGCCGTCTGAAATGGGTATCGATCAGCAGCACTTTCCCTCCGCTGCCTGCGAAGCTGACGGCCAGATTGAGCGCAGACGTCGTCTTGCCTTCCCCCGGCAGCGGGGAGGATACGACGAAGCGGATGGAACCCGCTTCTCCCAGCGCCGTCCGGATGCGATTGCGGACCGTCCGGTACTGCTCCGCGAGCGCGGAGTCCGGGTTCGCCGCCGTGATCAGGTATTTACCGGCGTCCGCCTTGGTTGCCGACGATTCCTTACGCCCCAAAATGCTCACCTCTTATGTATTCGTGTTTGCGTTTGGTCTGGGCCATCCGGATATCCCGGCCCCGGAACCGCGAGACCCGTCCGAGCGGCCGAATACCGAGAGCTTCCAGCGCTCCCTCTCCGCGAACGGCGCCGTCCAGCGAGTCTCTCAGGAAGGCCAGCCCCAGCCCGATGACAAGTCCGGCCATAATGCCGAGATAAAGGGCGCGGTTGCTCGATGAGTTCACCGGCATCGGGTATTCCGCCGGCTTCGCCTCAGTCAGCACGTTCACGCCTGTAAAGCCAAGACGCTTGGCCGCTTCGTTCGTGAAGGCGCTGACTACGGCGTTGGCAATCCGCGGCGCCTGCACCGGATCGGCATCCAGTACGCTGACCACCGTAATAATCGAATTGTCCACACTTCTGACCGCAACCCGGCTGCGCAGGGAACCTGCCGATTCACGCAGTCCCAGCTCCTCGATAACATCGCCCAGGACCACCGGCTCGCGCATAAATACCCGGAGCGTTCCCAGCTTATCCGCCGAATCCGTCGACAGAACGAGACGGCTGGAGGCTTCATACATCGGAGTCTGAGGAGCCGAACTGATGAGACCGCCGAGCAGTCCCAATAGTACAGCCGGCAGCAGCACCAGCCACAGTCTCCGTTTGATGACATCGAACCAGCTCTTCAAGCTGATCTCCCGGCCCCCTGCCGCCTGCAGGGTGTCCCGGTCCTTTGTGCCCATATTCTCTTCCATGGTTCACCCGCCTCTAGTTGGACTTCAATTAAGAACATTATTCATCAATTTTAGTTCTTTATATAGAACGTGTCAACTCTGGATTCTCGGCTTGTCTGTTCTTCCAAAAGAACAAAAAAAGGACAGACCCGGGGGTCTGCCCTTCTATTTGCGGACTAGCGGAGCACATTTCCGCCGGCTATATCATTCGTCTTCAAGGCTTTGGTCAGTTTGACCAGCACATTGTTCTCTACCCTGTACGGCGGGGCGTTGACTCCCGCATACTGGGTCGAGATGCCGACCGCGGCCAGATTGCCGGTCAGCCTATTCCCACTGATAACGACATTGAACACATCGCAGGGCTCCGTGCGTTTGAAATAGTCGTTGATTTTGAACAGCTCCGTATTCTTGTTCACCAGCCCGGCCGCGTTCACCGCGTTGCCTTCCAGACGTACGCTCTTGGCGGATTGTACGCTTACAGCCGGGGAACTGCCCCGGACTTCGAAGGTCGAATCGGACACGCTCAGCGCTAAATCCTTGTTGTCCGCGTACAAATAGCCGCCGCTCAGAGAATTGGTGACAAAGGTCGTCCGCTCGAAGGTGTACGCACCGGGCAGCGCAGCCGACAGCGTTCCGAACGAGCCACCTTCCGCCGCTTCAAAACGGGAATCCACATATTTGCCGGGAGGAAGGGATAAGCCGTACACTCCGCTGTACCCCAGGACCTTCAGGTTCGTGAATACACTTCCGGCAGCGGCGCTGCCGCCGAAGCTTCTGAGCTTGGGTTCCCCGGTTATGGTCGCGTTGGTAACCTGGATCGGCTGGCCGTTCACGAACAGTCCTCCGTCCTTCTTATCCGTAATTCGGATATCGACATTCTTGACGCTGACGCCGAATGCGGTCTTGGCGCTGACGGACAACTGGCCGTTGACTACCTCCATTCCGTCGATGGCAATGTTCGGACCTTCAAAATAGGTGTACGAGTCATTCAGCCGGTTATCGGTGAAGACGGCATCGTGGTACGCGAGAATCCGGGTTCCGTCAAAATGGTTGCCCTGAACGGCTGCCGTCTGGAAAGGAGGGGCCACCGCAAGCCCGATGACGCCTTTGGAGGCGAAGTGATTGCCGCTGACCGTCGCCTGCCGGCCGTCGTAGAGAATGACATCATAGGAAGCGTTGTTGTAGAACTCATTGTTGTCGATCAGGATATTGGTATTGAGATAGCCGTTCTCCCCGTAACCGCCCTCAACGTCGATACCGGACTGGGGAGCCGTTCCTTTCATGTCATGGAATACCGAGTTCGTAATCCGGACGCGGTCGGCGCCGCCCACGGTCACGCCCTGGCGCCGGTTGTTCGCCGATTCGCTGTTCTGAATGACTACATTCTCGCTGACGACCCGGCTCCACAGCTCCAGATAGCCTTTGGGAGCGCTGGCCTGTGTGAACACCAGATGAACGGAGACGGCGCCGTCGGGAATGGCCACGGAGTCTCTGATCTTGGCTGTAACCTTCTTAAGCCATTTCCCTTCCTTATTATAAAAGTTGGCCTCGAACCATCCGGGCAGGTTGACCGTATTCGAGATTTCGAATTTCCGCTCCTGTTTCAGCATGTCGTTCGTAAGCGGGATCGGATCGCGGGTCCGGATCTTGGCCGCATTCTTGGCGGGGCGTCCCTGCGCATCCAGCCCGCCCGAGACGAAGCCGTCGGGATAGACATCTTTAATCAGCTGACCGACCCCTCCGACAATGATGCCGTCGCCCGTGAAGTTCACGGTCTTGACCCCGTCGATCACGACATTGCTGGCCCCTTCCAGGGCAATGCCGAACCCGCTCTCATGGGTCCCGGCCGTGTACGGATTGTCCTTCTTCGTGTAATCGTGCGTATCCCGGTCCCCCTTGTAGACGCCGCCCTGCAGCGTAACATTCTGAACACCGTATCCCAGGTACATCAGCTCATACCGCTCGCGGCCGTTCGTCTCTTTCTGCAGAACCGCATCGGCGGAAAGCTGGAAGGTCATATCGCTGACCATATTGATCCGGCTGTCCTTGTCGATCAAATAGGTGCCGGACGGCAGCGCAAGGCCTCGATATCCCTGGCGGTGGGCCCAGGCCAGCGCCTCGTTGATTCCTTTGGTCGTCTCGGGCGCATGGCTGCCGTTATTGTAAATGCTCCATTTAGCCAGATCGGCTGCATAAAGGCCTCCCGCCGGAATGCTGTCCGCCTTGGCAAGCGGACCCGAGATATCCGGATAGACCGTCTGGGCTGCCAGCAGAATGGCTGCGCTTACCATGAACTTGGATAACAACCCCTTCATTGCGATCCCCTCCTTTGTTCCTATTGTTCTCTAAAACGAATACCTTTCCCCCTTAGCATGGACGGACTGCGAAGGAAAGGAAATAGATTCCTCAAAAAATAGGTCTTTAGTCCCCTGATAATGAATAATTGGACCTCATTCCTTCTCTCCAGCCCTTCGTTTCTTCTACCGATAAAGAAAGTGTAGAATTCGGTAGAAAAATCTGTATTTTTTAGAGAAGGGACTACAAGCATGAAAAAAATCATACTTGCCGCCTTATTATGGACCACTCCCCTCTTGGCGCAATTTCCCGAACCCGCTCAAGCGGCCGGACAGCCGTTCTTCAGCGATATTTCATCTACCTACTGGGCGCTGCCGGAAATCGAACGGCTTCATAACCAGAAGCTCATCGGCGGATATAGGGACGGCACCTTCCGTCCCGCGAACCTGATTACCCGGGCCGAGGCCGTCAAGCTGATCGTGCAAGCCGCCGACCTCCGCGCCGAGGCCGCAGGTCCGGCCCAGCCGTTGAAGGACGTGCCCGGCAGCTACTGGGCCTACTCCTATATCGAGGCTGCCCAGAAGAGTTCGATTATTACAGGATATGCCGACGGTTCATTTCGGCCTGGGGACACGCTTACCCGGGCGGACAGTGCGGTAATTATCGCCAGAGCCTTCCATCTTCCGGATTCGGGGGAACGGACCCCTACGCCCTCCGACGTCTCCGGCAGCCATTGGGCCGCCGAAGCTATCTCCAAGCTGGTCGCAAGCGGAATTGCCAACGGCGACGAGAACGGCAACTTTCAGCCCTCCAAGAAGGTAACGCGTTCCGAATTCGCCGCCCTTCTGGCCCGGACTTTATATAAAGAACTGAGAGTGAATGATACCGCAGCCGCCGAGCCTTCTGCGGCTCCGGCCTCCGCGGCCCCCGCGTCGCCTGAAGCGGAGGCCGGAGCCATCCCCGAAGCCTTGTTGGCAGGCGGTGGCGGTGGCTTCGCAGGGGGCGGAATGGCGGAGCCCATCGGCGGAGGCGCGTCCGGCGGCGGAGCCGTTGCCGTTCCGGCTCCGCCGGAGGCGGCAGCCAAGCCGCCCGTAGCGCCGACTCCCGCTCCGGCGCCGGCGCCTTCGGCCGCGTCTTCCCAGGCGCCGAGTCCCGTTCCAGCGCCTTCGCAGGCGGCTACCCAGGCGCCTTCCGCCGGTCCGACGCCGGCACCTTCTGCCGCGGCTTCCCAGGCGCCGACTCCCGCTCCGGCGCCTTCGCAGGCGGCTACCCAGGCGCCTTCCGCCGGTCCGACGCCGGTACCTTCGGCCGCGGCTTCCCAGGCGCCGACTCCCGCTCCAGCGCCTTCGCAGGCGGCTACCCAGGCGCCTTCCGCCGGTCCGACGCCGGCGCCTTCGGCCGCGGCTTCCCAGGCGCCGACTCCCGCTCCGGCACCTTCGCAGGCGGCTACCCAGGCGCCTTCCGCCGGTCCGACGCCGGCGCCTTCGGCTGCGGCTCCAACGGCACCGGCTGTTTCTTCGCCTGCGGCCGCGCCTTCCGCTTCGCCTTCCCAAGCGCCGGCGGCGGAGCCGATCAGCGTGAAGTGGACGGCAACAAGCAGCAGCATCACGCTCGAATGGAAGCTCGCAGATCAGGCTGCGGTCAAGGAAGTCCGTCTTTATCTGGACGGTATCCGGCAGGAACCGGAGCTTGCCGGTCCCGTCACCTTCCGGGGACTGGAACCCGCGACTTCTTACAGCCTTCAGGTGGTTGCGGTCGATCCGGCAGGCCAAGAGTCGCCGCCGGTTCGTGTGCAGGCGGCCACACTGGCCGACCAGCTGGCTCCCGCCGAAATCAGCGGCTTCGCGGCGGAAGCCAAGGATACCAGCCTTCGCCTGAGCTGGAGCAATCCGGCCGATGCCGATTTCAAGCAGGTTGAGATCTACGCGGGAACCGAGCTTCTGGGCATCTCTACCGACGGCGCTTTTACGGCGGCCGGTCTCAAGGCGGACCAGGAATACCGATATACGCTGCGGACGGTCGATAAATACGGCAACCGCTCCCCGGGATACGAGGCCTCCCTTCGCACGGCGAAGGCTGCGCCTCCCGATGCGCCCGAAGATCTTCAGGCTGCCGGAGGGCCCAGCCGGGTCACGCTGAACTGGTCGCCAAGCCCCGGCAAGGATGTGGCCGGTTATCGGGTTCTGCTTAACGGCAAGCCTGTGAACCAGGAGCCGTTGGCCGATACCCGTTATACCGTATCCGACCTTGATTTTGGCACCTCCTATACGTTTCAGGTGCAGGCTGTAGACAAGCAGGAGAACGTCTCGCAGCCCAGTTCCGAAGCTGTCGCCAAGCCGACCCATTATCTGATCGACCTCAAGCGGTGGGGCATCTACAACGACGGCACGCATCCGGCCGAGACGACAGCCGGAATCAACAGCGCGCTGTCCTGGGCGTATAAGCAGGGGATTACAGCCACCACACTGCCTTCGGGAACCTATCTGATCGACAAGAGCAGCCGAATCAAGATGGTCGGCAACATGCTCTTCGATCTCCCGGACGACGTTACTCTCCAGAAAGAGACCAACGGCGTCGAGCGCTACGATCTTATGTATATCGGATACGGGGCCAACAATGTTACACTCCGGGGCGGGACCTATATGGGCGACCGTCTCACCCATGACTATTCGGGACGCGACCCCTACAGTCCCGGCACCCATGAAGGCGGATACGGCATCTTCATCGAAGGGGCCGTCCATACAGTGGTCGAGAACGTCAAAGCCTTCAACTTCACCGGCGACGGTCTGATGCTCGGCGGTTACGGGGTTATGTTCAAAGATTTGTATGCTTCCAGCTTTGTGAGCGGCTCCATTAATGACAGCGGCCAGAGTGTAAGCGGAAGCCCGGGCCAGGTTCGCACGAAGGACCCGATTTACTTGAACAATGCGATCTTCAAGACCGAGAACACGTTCGAGCTCTCGAATATTACGAACCTGTCGAACAGCTTCCAGGTGTTCTTCTATAAAGCGGACGGAAGCTTCCTGAAGAAGCAGACGGCTTCCCCCCGCGAGACCATGACCCTTCCGGCCGGAGCCGCTTATGTCCATCTCGTCTTCGACAAAGTCGGGGCCGGGGATGCCTACGCCGAACTCTGGAACCGCTCCGTGACCAAGAATGCGGTCGTCCGCAATTCGGAGTTCGCTTTCAACCGGCGTCAGGGCATCACCGTAGGCGGTGCGGACCATGCGCTTATTCTCAACAATGTCCTGCATGATATCAAGGGCGTTGCTCCGCAGTCGGGCATCGACGTTGAGGGCGGATACGGCGAGAACGGCAGTCTCAATACGAACATAACGATCAAGAACAATGAGTTCTATAACAACGCTGCCTATGACGTCATTCTCTATGACGGCTACAATGCTACCGTAGAGGGCAATCATCTGGCATCCCGGGGAGTCATCGGCCTTGCCGTCTCCCAGACCTTCAAGAATGCCGACGTAACCGGCAACCATTTTGACGCCACCCGGCTTGTCGCCTACCACGATGCGCGGTTCACCAACAACCGGATGAATGACGCGTCCACGTTCCTGGAAGGGCCCGACATTGTTGTGGACGGCATGGATATGACGAACGCTACGCTTCAGACCAATGCCAAGGTTCCCTTCGGCGTAAAGGTCCGCAATGTCAATATTACGCTGACGAACAAAGCCAGCGGCGGCATGAGCGTCAACAACCAGCCAATCGAAGCTTCGAACATCACTATTACCGGCCAGCCTGCGCTGAGAAGCCTGACCGGCGGAGCAATCGGGAATAAATTCAGCAATCTGCGGATTCTGGATTACAATCCGGTCTACGGCCTCGCCCTTCCGCCGGGAACTTATACGAACTCGGTCTTCGAGCCGGCGGAGGGCAGCACCTTCGGCTCGGTTACCCTCTCCGCCGGAACTTATGTGTTCGACAAGAGCTCCTTCGGCACGAATCTGACGGGGAATACGGCACTCGCCGCCGACAATGACAATCTGGATCTGACCGTAACGAATTCCGTGTTCAATGTCAAAGGAGACTCCAGCGCCGTTACGCTACAGGGCGCGAAGAAGGTGGTCATGAGCAACAATGTCTTCAACGCCATGAATCTGAAACGAACCAATCTGGAAGTAGTCAAAGTCGGGAACTTCTTCAAGAAGGATGAGCCGTCCCGGGTTCTCGGCTTCAGCTTCACCGGCAATACCGTCAGCACCAATGTGGCGGGCATCGGACTCTCCACGCTCTATGCCGGCGCGGGAGCCCCCGCCTATCTCATTCAGAACAATATCTTCGACCACGCCTCCATGCTGCTCAAGGCCAATGACAGCCAGAGCGGCAACGTGCAGCGCTGAAACGCCAAAAAGCTGGATTCCTTTAACGGAACCCAGCTTTTTGATGCTCCGCATCTGCGGTTCAAGCCGAATCAATAGCAGTAGTACTTCTCCCAAATCTTATAGGAGTCGTTCTTGGTGTCTCCCCACCATCCATTTCCGCAGTTGTTGCCCTTCAGCCAATCCGACCAGTTGATTCCGCTTGGCTGTTGATTCTGGGGAGGGTTGTTGGCGGGAGGGGTGTCCTTGTGGAAGAGCGAACCAATGGCACCCAGCAGCGAGGACAAAAAAGACGTGGCGGTCGAGGATTGATAGGCCGCTGATTGACTCGGCGAAGCAGAGGCTGAAACCGGAAGCATAATGGAAGCCAGCAACAGCATGACCATCAGCGAACCGGACAACCGTTTCACCCTTTTCTTCATTCTTATCCGTTTTCCCCCAATCTGAACAAGTGATAGTTCTTTATAAAGAATATAATGGGAACAAAAGATTGTAAATAGCAAGCCGGGACCTTGGTCACAATTTATTTAGAGGCGGTTGCCCCTTGTCTGGGCCGCCTCCCATGTCTTCCGTTCCATCGGATCATAATCCAAGTCAGAAAAATGCATTCCAGAAGGGTCAATACGTAGTACCCTGCCGAAGACCCTATCCCCACCTGCGACGCCGTATCCCCCGTCATCCATACATTCAGCTGCATCAAGGGAATATGTCCGAAAAAGATGACCATCGTCCCGAGGTTCAGGGCCCGGTGACAATTCTCCAGCCGGCTGCTCCGAATCCGCAGCACCCCATAGAACAGGAGGACAGACATCGGCAGCATGCTTATCGACAGCGCATAGCTCTCCTTCCAGGGAATAAGAACCCCCAATAAGACGATCTCAATAAAGAACGATCCGAGTGCAGTATACAGCAGTCCGCTTCCCCTGCGGCCGGTAAATTTCGCTTCATGCTTCGCGAGCAGAGCGCCGAGACCGGTGAATGTCAGACCGTAGCCCAAATAGCGGGCGATCATCAGCACGGCATAGGGTCCGATGCCTGTCTCCAGAAAGGAGAACGGACCCCATACGGACTCAAGCAGCGCCCGAAGGCTGCCCTGGACGAGCTGTCCGGCCAGAAAGGACGCCGCGATGCAAGCGGCAATCGCCTTGCCCGACTGTCTGCGCATCAGCCAGAAAGCGGCGGCCGTTCCGAACAAAAGCGGAGGGATGAACCACAGCTGGACATAAGGACCGTTCAGAACGAACGCCACAGCCAGCATTTTAGCCTGAAGAAGCAGGTTGTGGAGACTGAATTCATGAATGAGCGGAGGCAGCAGGTACTGAAGGGCGAACATGGCCATGAAGAGCAGATACAGAAAGAGCAGCTTTCTTAGATAGGATCTCACATAAACCTTGGGCGAGCCGGACCGGTTCCAGCCCCGGTAGACCAGAAAGCCCGAAATCAGATAAAAGCAGGGCACCACGATTTTCAGGCCGTTAAAAAGATAATGAAGCTGCGAACCGGAACCGTTCATCGCTGTGCTTAGAACCTGCAACAGCACAATATGGGCGGCCAGCACAAGGAGGGAACCCGCTATTTTGAACAGTGTGATGCCTGGATAGTATTTACGCATGGACCGCCATCTCCTCCATCTGTTCCAGGACAAGCCGGCGAATGTCAGAGGCAGCCACTTTACCGGACGGCGACATCGGGAAATCGGTCATGAACAGAATGTGGCGGGGAATCTTGAAGGCAGAGAGATGGACGCTCAGCTCTTCCCGAACCGTCACTGCGCTGAGTTCCGCTTCGGAACAAGGAATAATGCAGGCGCAGACCTGTTCTCCGTACAATTCATCCGGTACGCCCAGCACAAAGGCATCTTCCACACCGGGCAGACGCAGCAGCGCGTTCTCAATCTCTGCCGGTGCAATCTTCTCCCCGCCGCGTGAGATGATCCGGTTAAGCCGGCCGCCGATCATCAGCAGATTGCCCGGACCGAACTTCCCGTAGTCTCCGGAGCGATACCAGCCGTCTTCTGTAAATTGCTCAGGACTCTCTTTCCAGTAGCGCATGACTTTATGGCTGCGAATCAATATCTCTCCTCGCTGATCAATCTTAACTTCAACTCCCTGCTCCAGCTTGCCTCCAAAACTGTAATCGCCGAGTTCCATCTCTCCCGGTTCGATTCTCCCTCCAAGGAAAGAGCGGCGGGAGAGCAGCCGATGCAGCAAATGCGACAGCGCTCCCGGGCGCTTATTGACAAAGCAGATCCCCGTAGCGACTATACCCGCTTCGGAGGAGCCGTAACTGAGCATCAGAAACAGCAGCCGCAAGCCCGAGTCGCGGTACACTTTATCCAGCAGCACTCTGTTCATGGGGGCCGAAGTAAAGGTGATCCCCCGGAGCGAGGACAGATCGAACTGGGCTCTCTTGGGCGAGGCCAGCATCTGCTGGACCATAAACGGCGTTCCTGCCAGCACCGTGCACCGCTCATGCTCAATAGCGGTCAGCGCCTGTACCGGATTGTAGTGCGACAGCATGACCATCCGCAAGCAGCAGGTCTGCAGCGAAATAAAGATGGCGCTGAATCCGCCTAAATGATACAGCGGGAGCAGGTTCAACACCGAGAAGCGTTTGGCGATGCGGTCCGTGAGGTAAGCGGAGAATTTACCCGATCGCCCGGTTTGGGAGGAGAAGCCCTCCTTGCCGATAAAAGAACGGGTGGAACGCAGAACTCCTTTCGGTTCGCCTGAAGTCCCGGAGGTATAAAGAAGAATCAGCGGGTCTTCATCCCGGACCGCCGCGCAAGCCGAATCCAGATCCAGGTCATTCACGGCGGCTCTGCGGTCCAACAGCTGGCTGTACGTTTCAAACCGGCCGGAACAATCAAACGAATTCTCCCCGGCGTCTACGCCCACTACAACAATCCGCTGCGGCAGCCAGGAGGGGTCCTCCCCGGCCGTCCCGGCTTCATCTACGATCTCCCGGAGCAGAGAAGGATAATGAATCCGGTGCCCTTCTGTCCCTGCCATCATCAGGACCGGCCTGGTTTGCCGGAGATATTCGCGGACTTCATCCTTTCTGGAATAGGCGTTGAGCGGAACGGCGACAGCGCCGATGCACGCGGCGGCGAACATCCCCAATATCATTTCCATGCGCCCCTGCATCAAGAGAGCGATTCGGTCTCCCTTCTGAACGCCAACCCCGAGAAAGGCTTTGGCCAATTGCCGGGTCTCTCGCCATAGCCCTAACCAGCTGTACGACTGTCCCCATTCGGGATAACAGTAAGCGGTATCTTTCGGAAAAGAGACGGCTCGGCCGTACAGCAGCGCCGGAATGGTATTCCGGTTGTAGCGGCGGGTGCTGCGCATTCTTTAATCCCCCTCGACACTTCTCATCAATTCGATATATTAAATTTATCACCAATTCCGTACTTAATAAAGAACAATCGTCTTCTTTCAAACGCATCCTCTCTCTTGATTTTTCAGCCAACTTTGATAGACTTCACCTAAAAGACTGTTCCTTACAGAGAACAACGCCTTTGGGCAGACTGGAGTAGCCATTCATGAACCGAATCAAACGCCTTGTGAATACCGATGCGTACCCTTGGCTTCGCGACGTCATGAAGGGGAAATGGGGCGCATTCTGGATCATCGCCATCCTTCAGATCATCATCTCGTCAAGCGGAGCGCTTCAGGCGATCTTCTCCAAGGAGCTGATCGACCGCTCCATTCATTCGGGATTCCGCCAGGGTCTTCCTTTTCTGCTGGCGTTCGCCTTTATCCTGGTCATGCAGATTGTGCTGAACGCCTTCCTCTCCCTGCGGGTGGTCCGGCTTCGGGAATCGCTGAACAACGACTTGCAACACAAGTTCATGCACCGGCTGTACCGGTCCGAATGGGGAGCGGCCAACCGGTATCACAGCGGCAATCTGCTGACTCATTTAACCAGCGACGTCAATTCGGTATCCGAGACCATTACCGTTACTGCGCCCGGCGTTCTCGCGCTGGTTGTGCAGTTCGCTACCGCGTTCGGCACGCTCCTGTTCTATGATGCGACGCTTGCCGTGTTCGCTTTTGTTCTGGGACCGGTCTCGGTCATTGCCAGCTGGTTCATCGGACGCAGGCTCAAGGCGCTGCAGCATCAGATCCAGAACGCGGAGGGCCAGTACCGCTCCCTGCTGCATGAATCGATTCAGAATCTGATGATCGTCAAAACGTTCGAGAACGAAGAGGACAGCCTGCGGCAGATCCGCCGTTCGCAGGACAACCGGCTGTACTGGATAATCCGCCGGAACCGCTTCAACGTTGCCGCCGACGTGACCCTCGGAAGCGGCTACCGCTTCGGCTTCTTCCTGGCCTTCATCTGGGGGGCCTACCGCGTCTCGAACGGCCAGGCCAGCTTCGGCATGTTCACGGCCTTTCTCCAGCTCGTCGGCCAGATTCAGGGGCCGCTGGAGGGACTGTCCCGGATGCTTCCGGGCGTCTTCGGAATGATTGCCTCGGCGGAGCGGCTTGTCGCTTTTCACCGGATCAAGCCCGAGAAGCGGACGGCAGCCGCAGCGCCTGAAGGGGAGGCCGGCCTCAGCATCGAGGGAGCCGCCTACAGCTACGTGACCGGGAAGCCGATTCTCCGGGATGTGAATGTGAAGATCCGGCCGGGAGAACTGGTCGCACTGGTCGGAACCTCCGGAGAAGGCAAAACCACCCTGCTTCGTCTGCTGTTGGCCCTCATGGAGCCGGATGCCGGACGCATCCTGCTGGAGAGCGGCAGCGGCGGACAACGGACGCTGTCCGCCGATACGCGCGCCTATTTCTCTTATGTGCCGCAAGGCAATACCCTCTTCTCGGGTTCGATTGCGGACAACCTTCGCATCGGCCGTCCCGACGCGACGCCCGAGCAGATGATGGACGCGCTGGAGGCGGCCTGCGCCAAGGAATTCGTCGAGCGGCTGCCGGAAGGAGTCGATACTCGGATCGGCGAGCACGGCAGCGGCCTGTCCGAAGGGCAGGCGCAGCGGATTGCCATCGCCCGCGCGCTGCTCCGTCCGGCTCCCATCCTTCTGCTGGACGAGGCCACCTCCGCTCTCGATATGGATACCGAGTGGAAGGTGCTGTGCAACATCCGGTCGCTCAAGCCCCGGCGGACTTGCATCGCCATTACCCACCGCCTGTCCGTATTCGATGTATGCGACGAGATTTACCGCCTCTCCGACGGGCGCCTCTACCGCCAGCAGCGGGAGGATGCCCTGAAGCATGCGGAATCCCAGGCGCTCTAGTCCCGGGAACGCCTGCGCGGCATCTGCCGCCTTCGGAGGCGGAACCTAAAAAAAGGAGCGTATGTGGATGTGCATCCACATACGCTCCTTTGCTGTCGTTGCTTCGAATCATTAGGAGAAGGAATAGAAGATGTTGCCTTTACCGTCAGCGAATTGAGCGTCAGGGTTAACCTTGATTTTGGTGCCGTACTCTGTGGCACTCACCTTCAGTTCTTCAACACGCGGTTTCTGCCAAGCTTTTTTCGTCATCCTTTTCACCTCCTAAATTTCGTATATTGCTCTCTCCGGCAGTTCTGCAATAGCAGCCTGGGAGTCAAGCAATATCGTTGTGCTTACGATACCTCATTTATTTCCAAAAATCAAGACAAATTGATCGTTATAAAGAACAGAGGGTTCGCTCACCCTTGATTGAGCTGTTCCTCGATGGCGCGGATCTGCTGTTCCACCGTAAATCCTGCCGCCGGGCGTTCCACTTTGTAGACGGACAGCCGGGACGCCAGACGGGCGCATTTCAGGAAATGCTCCCGCTCCCTTCCGAAGATGCCGACAATCTCGGGCCGGTAGACATTGTTCATCAGAATGGCTAGCTTGTCCGGCCCGGTTACCGGTGTTACGCGCACGTCGTCCCCCTCATGAACCGACAGTTGAAAGAGCGCATCCGCCCGTCTCGGCTCCGTAATGAAGAGCCCTTCCATCGGCACATGGTACTTGTCCCGGGAGCCCGGAATCCGCTCCAACCCTTCCGCGCTGCCAAAAAAATGCTCGGCGGTATCCCGCCACAGCTTCTGCCTCGGAAAAGCGGGGACAATCTCAAAAGAGCCGTCCCCCTTCTCCTCCAAGGCCGACACGTCGTCGGCCAGGAAGGAATAGCCGCGCCGGTTGAATGCGGCGGCAAGCGTCGATTTGCCGGCTCCCGATTCGCCGGTAAGGATGATGTGCTTGTCCCCGACCTGCAGCGCGCTTCCGTGAACCGGCAGCAGGCTCCGCTGCATCAGCAGCGCTCCCATGCAGGTTCCCAATACGAAGAGCAGATGCGAGTCCGTACCGTTCCGCTCGTCTTTCTCCACCAGAATCGAATCGCCGGTGACGAGGAAGCGGCCGATCTCCGGCACGCGAAAAGCAAAGCCGTCTTCGCCGATCCGGGCACAGGCCGGTTCCGTCTCGGGCCCGGGAATCTCGACGGGAAGCCGCCCTTCCCGAATCTGCACATCGGGTTCTCCCGAAGACGGCAAGAGACCGTCCAGCCGGATGGCGGAAGCAATGTTCAGACCAAATGCGCGATATTCATAACTGCTCGTAGGAATCATTCGGCTTCTTCCTTCCTGGGTGTATTGAACTTCTGAATGAACCTTGCCAGAATAATCGTAGTCAATGCCATGCGGGCAAACGAATCGTCCATCGGACCTGAACGGCCTTCCTCCAGCCGGAGCCCTGCCCGAAGACGTTCCTCTTCCACATACGGCAGGACCTCTCCTTCGTCCAGCGCCCTGCTAAGCTCCCGCAGCAGCGCCGGCTTGTCCGCCCCGAGGCGGAACAGCCAGTCGGCGCTCTGCACGCCCTTCGAATCCGTATTCAGCCGGATGGAATCGGGCAGCTTGCCTTCCATGGCCCGGCGAAGCAGCCGCCGGTCCTGTCCATTTTTGACATACTGGTCATAAGGAATGCCCATGCAGAACTCGTAGACGCGGCGGTCCCGCGAAGGATCGCGCACCGTAATCCGGGCTGCCAGCGACAGCTTCGTCTCGATCGCTCCGATGTGCGCCAGCGCGAGCAGGTCTGCTCTGCTCTTCTGATCCTCCCCGTAGTCGGGATAATCCTCGATCGGCGGCAGGTTCGCTTCCATCCGGTCCAAGCGGTCCGCCACCGACCACTTGGCCGCCAGGCTTCGGGATACCGGGACCTGCTCGTAGCGGTCAAAGCGGCGGAGCGCCTTGCGGTTCTTCCACGCCTTGAGCCGATAGGGAACCAGGACCGGGAGTGTGCGGAGCGCCACCTTACGGACCGGCACCCCTTTCTGCCGGCTGACCGCCCGCATCTCCCGCAGCAGGGACAGCCATCTGCCCTGGCGGAACAAGGTCTTCATATGAATCGGGAATACACCGTAGGAGATCGTTCCGTTGCCGGTCTGGCCGTTCAGCATCAGCGTGCAGCCCTTCCCGGAGGCCTCCCGCATGAAGGACAGCAGCCAGCCGCCGTTCTGAAAGATTTTGTAGGGGTGCTCCAGGGCAGCCAGCAATTCGTCGATACTGCTGAAGCTGCTCTCGCCCGGCAGACTGGAGAAATACGGCTCGATATTCGGATAGGCCCGAACGAGATCCATGACCTCCGGTGATTCATTATAGATCACGGTGCTGGGCTGCTGCTCCTTGAATTCCGCCAGCGGAACGGACGTATAGCCGTACAGCTTGCGGCCCTCGCGTTCCAGCAGCGGAGCGGCCACCGAGGCAATCGAACCGGAGTCCATTCCCCCGCTCAGAAAAATGCCCACTTCTCCCGCGCTTCTCAGACGGCAGGCCACCGCCTCCTCAAATATCCGGTTAAACGCTTCAACGTACTGCTGGTCGGCGGCATAGCGCACCGGCTTGATATCCCGCAGCGAATCCCAGTAACGAACCACCTCAAGCCGCCGGCCCTGGACGACGGCATAGTGCGCGGGCGGAAGCTGAAGAATGTGGCGGTATATTGTCTCTTCGCACTGGGTCTCATGCGGAATGCCCTCGATGGCCAGGAAATCCGCAATCCAGCGCTCATTCAGTTCCGGCTTGTATCCGCAGGTCCCCAGCAGGGGCCGTTCCAGCGTACAGAAAGCTATAAATTGCTCGCTGTGCGTATAGTATAAGCTCCGGGAGCCCATCGGGTCCCGGGCCAGAAACAGCCGGTCCGCCTTCTTGTCCCAAACGGCAAACGCATAGTCGCCGATAAGGTGGCGCACGCAGTCCGTTCCCCACTTCGCATAGGCTCTCAGAATCAGCTCGCTGTCGGGAGTCAGGAGCGCGTCGCCGGATGAAATACCGAACTGCTCCAGCAGTTCGCTGCGATTGTCGATAATCGCATCCGCCGTGATCGCGAGCGGCCGTCCGCCGATTTCGCGGCTGAACGGCAGACGCTCCCGTCTGGATTCGGGGGTATTGAAGACCAGCCCGCAGCTCATCCAGCCGCTTGGCCCTCCCCATTCTCCGGTTCGGTCAAACCTGTAGCCGTTCAGCCGGCTCCATATCTCCGCGCCGGCCTTGGCACATTCTACGCCGGACGCCCTCCCGAGCGCAAACATTCCGCTAATTGCCGCCATAATTCCCTCCATCGCTTGCGGTCCGCTCGCCGTTCGCAGACCTGTCCTTCTCATCGTACTTTATAAAGAACGAAGGTTCAACCCTTAGCCTCGGGGCCGGGGTTACATGAAATGTTCATACCTTTAGAACCTGGTACTAGAAGTTCGTGCTATAATAGCAACGTAACTGCGATTTTATACCTACGACTACGGGAGATGAATTCAATTGAATATAGAGCAATGGATTGCGCCGGAGCGCTATAATCTCACTTCAGAGATGGAACGCCATCCGGCCGGGCGAACGGCGCTGAAATGGCTGGGCGAGGACGGGACGCGCGAAGAGATCACCTACGGCGATCTGGTGAGCCGGGCCAACCGGCTGGCCGGCGGACTGGCGGAGCTGGGTCTGGCCAAAGGCGACCGCGTGCTGGTTATGGTTCCGCGGCGCATCACGGCCTATGTGGTCTATCTGGCCTGCCTCAAGCTCGGGCTGGCCGTTATTCCTTCTTCGGAAATGCTGCGCGCCAAGGATCTCTCCTACCGGCTGCGCCACTCCGAAGCCCGGGCCGTCATCTCCTGGTCCCGCGTCTGCGGCGAAGTGGACCGGATCGGCGACGATCTGCCGGCCCTTGCGCATCGCCTGACGATGCTCGATGACAGCGAGGAAGAGCCGGCTCCCGGCTGGACAGATCTGGCCTCATTGATGGAGGGGCAGCCCGCCGAACGGCCTGCCGTGGATACCCACCGGGACGATATGGCGATTCTCGCCTACACCTCCGGCACGACCGGCAATCCGAAGGCCGTCGTACACAGCCACGGCTGGGCCTATGCCCATCTGCGGATTACGACGCCGCAGTGGCTCGACATCCGCGAAGGCGATGTCGTCTGGGCCACCGCCGCGCCGGGATGGCAGAAGTGGATCTGGAGCCCGTTCCTTGCGGTGCTCGGCAACGGGGCGACCGGCTTCGTCTACAGCGGCACTTTCCAGCCGCACCGTTACCTCCAGCTGCTTCAGGACGGCGGCGTCGCCGTTCTCTGCTGCACGCCTACGGAATACCGGCTGATGGCCAAGCTCGACGGCCTCGGCCGCTACGATCTCTCGAAGCTGCGCTGCGCCGTCTCGGCCGGCGAGCCGCTGAACCGCGAGGTCATCGAGACCTTCCAGCGCGAATTCAATCTGACCATTCGCGACGGATACGGCCAGACCGAGAGCACGCTGCTGATCGGCACGCTGACGGACACTCCGGTGCGCGTAGGCTCCATGGGCAGAGCAATGGCTCCGGGACTCATCGAAGTCGTCGATGAGAACGGCGTTCCGCTTCCGGCCGGAGAAGTCGGAGACATTGCCGTGCATGTCTCCATGCCCGCCCTGTTCCACAATTACTACAAGGACCCTGAACGCAAAGCCGGAGCCACCCGCGGCGAGTTCTTCATCACCGGCGACCGGGCCGCGAAGGACGAGGACGGCTACTTCTGGTTCCAGGGCCGGGGCGACGATATTATTATCAGTTCCGGCTATACAATCGGACCGTTCGAAGTCGAAGAAGCGCTCATGAAGCATCCGAAGGTTCGGGAATGCGCCGTTGTAGCCAGTCCCGACGAGATTCGGGGCCATGTCGTCAAAGCCTTTGTAGTTCTCCGCCAGGCCGAGGACGCCTGCAGCGAGCTGGTCAAGGAGCTGCAGCAGCATGTCAAGGAGTGGACCGCGCCGTATAAATACCCGCGCCGGATTGAGTTCATTGAGGATCTTCCCAAGACCAGCTCCGGCAAAATCCGCCGCGTTGAGCTGCGCGAACGCGAGCGCTATAACGCTTGATCCCTTGCCGGGGTCCGGGCCGGTCCGGTCTGTCCCCGGCGCCTCTCTACTGAATCACAAAGAACCTGCCGCCTCTCCGGGCGGCAGGTTCTTTGCGATTCGGTATGACACGGTCTTGCTCCTGTAAGGCATGCCGAACTCCGTTGCCGCGAGTCGGCCTCAGGCTGCCGGCTGCTATTCCCCGAGCTCCTGCTCGGTCCAGTAAGGCGACTGCGGATTAAGCTCCGCCGCCACCTCGCCTTCGCGGATCAGATCGCTGTCGAGATAGCCCTCCTCATCGGCCGCATAGACGGATTCCCGGTAGAACGCGCACAGCGTCCGCAGGAACAGCTCCGGAGAATCGAACATGATCATCGGATCGCCGTAATCGGCCAAAACATCGCAGAGGCGCTCTGCGCCTTCCGAATCCCTCATCCAGCAAATATAGTCTCCCCCGTAGTTCGCAAGCACCGGCAGCAGCCTCTCGCCGCCTTCGACGCCTTTGTCCCGGAGCACAGCCGCCAAGGCTCTGCGTTCCGCCTCGTACTCGTCGATATGAATCAGCCGGTAGCCCGGCATAAATTCGATCAGCCGGGCTTCTTCCAGTCCGCTGTCCGTCCCCTTAACGGTTCCGTAGATCACGCGGAGCAGCTCCGGCGCATCCGGCACGCTGGCCTCCAGCTTCGCGGCCGCCTCCGGACCGCCCTGGCCCAGACTGGCGGTATAGCCGGGACGAAGCGACTCCGACAACGTTAAATATTCCTGAAGTAAAGATTGCAGCATGCTTAGGCCTCCCTGTCTGTATTCTAGCTTCTTGCCGATCCATCCGCTGAATGCCCGGTCCGGCCCAGCGTTACCAGCCGTTCGCTCAGTCCCTGCTGGCGAAGCAACTCTTCCATTTCGGCGGACGGAAGCGGCTTGTAATAATAATATCCCTGCACTTCGTCGCACCCGTGCTCGGTGACATAATCGAGCTGGGTGCGGGTCTCGACGCCCTCGGCAATGACGCCGAGGCCCATCGTCTTCGCCAGCACGATAATGCCCTTCGTAATGGCCCGGTCCTTCCGGCTCTCTTCCACGCCCTGCACGAACGGCATGGCGATCTTGATCCGGTCTACGTCGAGGCTGCGCAAATAGTTCAGCGAAGAATACTCGGTTCCAAAATCGTCGATGGATATGTATACGCCCAGTTCCTTCAGGCGGTTGATAGTGTCGATCGTATCCGTGCCCTTCATGACGACGCTCTCCGTAATCTCCAGTTCCAGATAGCGCGGTTCAAGACCCGAATCCCGCAGCGCAGCCTTGACCGTATCGACGATGCCCGGGTTCTGCAGTTGGCGAACGGAGAGATTGACTCCGATTCGTACCGGCGGAAGGCCGGCGTCCTGCCAGGCTTTGTTGCGCTCGCAGGCGGTGCGCAGCACCCATTCCCCAATGGGAAGAATCAGCCCGGTCTGCTCGGCCACCGGGATGAACAGTCCCGGCGGAATCATTCCTTTCTCGGGATGGCGCCATCGGATCAGCGCTTCCAGGCCGACGACCGCTCCGGTTCCGCAGCATACCTGAGGCTGGTAGAACAATTCCAGCTCGTTGCGCTCCTGGGCGCGCAGAAGCTGTCTCATCATTCCGACCGTCACTTCCACCTTGCTGCGCAGTGCCGGCGTGCATTCGGCGATCTGGTTCTTGCCGCGGTTCTTGGCCTCGTACATCGCAATTTCGGCGTTCTTGGTCAGCTGCGCGGCCGTGACTCCATCCTCGGGATAGACCGTTACCCCGACACTGGCTGTGACCTCAATCTCCTGATCGTCAATCTGAAAAGGCGTGCGGAAGCACTGGAGCAGCGCTTCATAGCGCTCCTTCATCCGCTCGGGCTCCAGCTCCAGCAGCACGAGAAACACGTCGCCCCCCATGCGGGCGACCATTTCGGCGCCTTGCACGGTGCCGACGAGTCGCTTGGACGCCTCCAGCAGCAGCCGATCGCCTTTGTCATGTCCCAATGTATCGTTGATCAGCTTGAATTCATCCACATCCAACAGCACCACGGCAGCCCCCTGGCGCCGGGACGCGTCTTGGGCCAGCCGCTCCTCCAGTATGCGACTGAACTGGACCAGATTCGGCAGGCCGGTCAGATGGTCCCGGTAGGCCAGCTTCTCGATCTGCCGAAGCTGCTCGTGATTCTCTCTTAGCCGCTCAGTATAACTTTTATTGACAAAATACGCCGAAATAATTCCGGCAACAAAAAAGGCGATCCGCCCCAAATGATCGGCGCCGTTGATCTCGACCGTAAGCTTCGGCTGTACCGCCCACATCAGGATCTGGGTTGTCAGGATCGACAGACTCAGCAGGGCGAAGATTCCCCGATTCGTCACCACCATCATCAGAATCAGAAAGAGGAACGGGAATGCCCAGATCGTAACACCCGCGCAGTCGGCGAACCGGAGCGTGATAATCGGGATGGAGAGCGCAATGATAATGCCGACAAGCACGGTTCTGGACCGCAGACCGGAATAGAAGATTCCCATAATCAAGGTTCCCAGCAGAATCAGAATGCCGCTGTTGAGCAGTACGGCGTGAAGGGGGCCATCTTTCAAATGATACTGAAGAACATAATTGATCGCCGCTCCGGCGATGAATGACAGCCCAATCAGATAAATCGCCACAGAACGAATCCGGTGATTTAAAATATGAATACGATTGTACATGTGACGATCCCTGATCCCTTCTCCAATACCAGCCAAGTTATTCTTTCCCATTCATCATACCGCAATTTGTAAAGATAGGGAATGAATAAAGCCGAACTTCGGACCTAGAATCCACCATAATTCGTTAAAATGTCAGGCTTTGTTTAGAACTTTTGTCGAATATTGTCTTGCATTTTCGCACTTACACTTCAGTAAAAACCCTGACTATGCTACCATAGGAACATTCGATCCCCTGTTACGGAAAGGAGATTTCCATTGTCTCGCACGCTTCGTATTCTTCTTCCCTGTCTGCTGCTCGCCGCGCTGGCCGTCTTCTGGCTAAGCCGTCCGGAGACGGGCGGACCCGACCCGCTTCGGGCCACTGTCGTGGCGGTAACCGACGGCGACACCTTTACGGCCGAGATGGCTGACGGCTCCCGCGAGAAAATCCGGCTGCTCCTGGTCGATACGCCCGAGACGAAGCATCCGACCAAGCCGGTGCAGCCCTTCGGGCCGGAAGCCAGCGCCTATACGGCAGGCAAGCTGAAGAACGCACAGGTCCGGCTTGAATTCGACGCCGCCGAACGCGACCGCTACGGCCGCCTGCTCGCTTACGTCTACCTCCAGGACGGGAGCATGCTCAACGAGCTGCTCCTGACCGAAGGACTGGCCCGCGTTGCCGTATACCCGCCCAACGTCAAGTACGTGGATGAATTCCGCCGCCTCCAGGACCGCGCCCGGTCGCAGCGGCGGGGCATCTGGAGCATGGAGGACTATGCGACGGACCGCGGCTTCGACGAGAGCGAAGCCGGCCGTAATCCGGCAACCGAAGCGGCCGAGCCCCAGCAATCGGCAGCACCGAAACAGACAGCCGCGCCGGGCAAGGCCGGTTCGTCCCGGCCATCAGCCGCAGACCGCTCCCCTTCCGCTTCGTCCGCCCGAACAGTGACCTATGCGAACTGCGATGCCGTCCGCGCCGCTGGCGCCGCTCCGCTCCGGCGCGGAGAGCCCGGCTATTCGCGCAGGCTGGACCGCGACGGGGACGGGGTAGCCTGTCAGTAATAATAATGTTTCCACATCATTAGAGCGGCACAGCTAGTCAATCACAGAAAAGGCAACGTCCTCTTGTAAAGAGAACGTTGCCTTTTAATTTCTTAGCAGTGACTCCCAGTTATCAGGAAAACCAATATGAGCGAGATGAATGTCTTCATTGAATCTATGGATCAATGCTTCCAAATGTGTAATAAAATTTGTCCACTGATCGTAATCCAAGGTAAGCTGCTTTAATACAAGAATGGGTGCAAAGATACGAGCTGAATCAAGTCCTAAGCGTCTCGTTTGGGAATCTAACTTCGGTCTGCTAGTCAAAGGCCTATTGTATAATCTCCCATAATGAGCACAGATATTGCGTATAACTGACAGACACTTCAGCCAGCTCTCTATGTAATCAAAAGGGATTTGATAGTATTCCTTGGAAATTCGATTTTTATCAACATTCTTCATATTTGCAAACAGCTTGGACAAATCCCCAAAGGATAGAACCTCAACAGCTACCCACACAGGAATGACCCCATTATATTTGCAAAGATGATGTTTGATAAAAATCTCATTCGAACGTCGATACTCTTTATCTAGTTTCTCCAAAAACTTACTATGAAAAAACTCATCCTTAAAATGACATGCCTCCAGATGACCCAGAGAACCATAAGTATGACTGATAGAGTAGGATATATGAGTGCGAAAGGCAATTTCAACTTGTTCGATTAAGCCCATCAGCAGATAGCGAAGTTGACGATCAAATTCATAGAGAGAGCAAATACGAGAAAACGTTGTACCTTCGATATAATGATCATCCTTCTTAAACTCAAGTGCATAAGCTGTTAAGCGATAGTAATTAATTTTCTCGAGCATCTGCAAGGCCAACTGATCGTTACTGATGACTATTCCTCGTGTTCTTAAAATCTGTAATTGCTCTTTAAAAGTCGCTGGAGGTTTAACGGAAACTTTTTCAGGGGGCATCTGTTTAGTCTCCTTAAAAATAAAAAGGCCCACCGTGGTACGCATTATTAAGAGGCGTGGTGGGATCTGTTAGGTTCAGTTTAACAGATATCCATCTTTTGTCAATGGTGCTTTTGGAAATCGCGGCAATCTCTCATCCCCCGGTTCCGATCCAGAACCGCCGGATAACGTTCCCGTCCTCCTCGGTATAATCCTCGTCCCGCTCCCCGCCGCAGCGGCGAATCGTCCGCTCCGACGGAAGATTGTCCCGGTCGCAGACCACAAGACATCGGGGAATGCCCCGTTCGCGGGCCTGTTCCAGCGCCAGAGCAAGCTGAACGGCCGCATATCCCCGTCCCCGCTGCGAGGGACGAATTCCGTAGCCGATATGTCCGCCGCTCTGAAGCAGCCACTCATTCAGCTCATGGCGAAGATTGACGGCTCCCAGAATCCTCCTTGTTCGGCCAACCAGCCAAAAGGTGCTGGAAGGGACCCAATTCTCCGGAAGTCCTTCCCGTTTCTCCATTCCTTCCAGGAACAAAAGATACGCTTCAAAATCAACGGGGTCACGGTCGACCACCCAAGGGACAATCGTCTCGCCGCTCTCCTTCCATTCCCGGTAGAAGTCCAGATAAGCTTCCCGGTATTCCCCGGACGGACGTACCAGCCGCAGCGGTTCCTCTCCGTCCCCTCTCCTCCGTTCAGGGCCTTCTCTCCTCTCCAATCCCAATCCCTCCTCTATATTCTAATGCTTCATTTATTCGACTTTCATTCGCTCAATTCCTCGCCTGTCCCCTTGCTGGAATAACTGCCGCGCTCTTGTTATACTAGTAACGTGGATAATAATTATCCGGGTTGTACAGATTATAGAGCAAGAAGGTGATGTTATGCAGATGAAGACCGGAGTCGAACAGGCCGTCTATGCACTGCTGCTGCTGAGCCTGCTGCCGGATAAAGCCGTGCTGCCCGGGGAAGCCATCGGCTCCCGGCTCGGCGGTTCTCCTACCTATATGCAAAAGCTGCTGCGCCGGCTGGTAGACGCCGGGCTGGTCCAATCCTCGCCCGGCGCCAAGGGCGGCTTCCGCCTGAAGCGGGAACCGCATTCGATTACTGTCTACGACGTCTATCTGGCGGTGGAAGGCCGCCAGTCGCTTTTTGCCCCGCGCGGCACCCTGGAGGACATGCTGGAGCGGCCCCGCAAGGAGGGCTGCAGCTGCCGGCTGTCTGGCCTGATGGACGAGGCCGAAGCCTCCTGGCGCTCCATTCTGGGACGGGAAACGATCGCCTCTCTGGCCGACTCCATGTGCGGCGGCGAATATATGGAAGAAATGAACGGCCTGCGGCTGTGGGTCAACAATACAAGCCGAAAGGATGAAATCGCATGAGAATCAGTATACTGGATCAAGCCCCTATTCCGCAGGGCAGCACGTCAACCGACGCGCTGCGCCATTCGGTCGAATTGGCTCGGCTCGGGGACGAGCTGGGCTATCACCGGATCTGGCTGGCCGAGCATCACAACGGCCGCTCTCTCGCCAGCTCGGCCCCCGAAGTGACCGCCGCCTATCTGGCGGCCAAGACGGAGCGCATCCGCATCGGCACCGGCGGCGTCATGATTATGCACTATTCGCCGCTGAAGCTGGCCGAGGTGTTCAAGACCTTGAGCGCCCTGGCTCCGGGGCGGATCGACTTCGGGGCCGGACGCGCTCCCGGCGGCGACCCGATCGCCACCCAGGCGCTGGCCGAAGGACGGCCCTATGTGCACAGCGACCTGTACGACAAGCTGGATGTCACGCTTCAGCTTATCAACGACCGCAAACCGAACCACCCGGCCTACTCCCGCGTGGTCGCCGCGCCTGCCGAAGTGACGCTTCCCGAAGCCTGGCTGCTCGGCTCCAGCGGCAACAGCGCTATTCGCGCCGGAAGGCTCGGCGTCGGCTATTCGTTCGCCCAATTCTTCAACGGAGAATTGTCCCGGGATATTCTCGAAGCGTACCGCTCGAACTTCGAGCCTTCCTATTTCATGGAGAAGCCGGCGGTCAGCGTCTCCTATGCGGTTACCGTTGCCGGGACGAAGGAAGAAGCCGAATGGCTGGCCGGACCGATTGACTTGTCCCGGCTGTTCCTGATGAAGGGCAGACTCAGCCAGACGTTGTCTCCGCAGGAAGCGCAGGATTATCCGCTGACGGAGATGGACCGGGCCATGATCGCCCATAACCGGAGGCTGCATCTGGTCGGCACACCCCGCGAGATTGCCGAGCAACTCCGGCAGGGGCAGGAACTGTACGGTTTTGACGAAATCATGATCAACAGCAACCAGTTCGACCAAGAGGCCCGGCTAAATGTGTACCGACTGCTGGCGAAAGAGCTGTTGTAACGGGCCTTTCTCATAGAACAAGCGGACAACCAGGCTTAACGCCCGGTTGTCCGCTTGTCTGCTTCCTGTCTTTTGGCTGCTAGAACAGCTTGGCGTCTGCCAGAACGAGATCCAGCTGCTCCGCTTCGTCTTTAGCGGTCTCGAATACAATCTGAAGCTTAAGCACACCCGTCAGCTCCACGTTGATTTCTTTGGCTAAATCCCCGCCTTTGAGACTCTCACTCCGGTACAACTCCACGCCGTCTCCATAGATGGCAATGGTCCCTTGATTGTCGGAGTTCTTCGTATAATCATCTACCCCGACAAGGGCATTCAGCCGCTTATACTTGCCGTTCAGATTATAATCGATAGAATTCCGGAAGTCCTTGCCGTTGTAAGGCGCGTCGAGGATAGAGCCGACTCCGTGAAGAAACTTCTGGTCCGCAATCGTGAACTTCAACCCACTCGGATTTGTCCAATTCTTGAAGTAAATTTCTCCTTTGGAGTTATCGCCATCCATCCGGGCGTATGAAATTTCATCCAAGTATTTGAACGCGCCCTGCTTGGCGCCGATCCAAGCGGTTTTGGTCTTCCCGTCGTACGAGAAGCTCTCTCCCATGCCTTGGGCTACATTCTTAACGGGGGCGTACAGTTGTCCGTTATATACAATGGATTGCGCAGTCTGCTTATGCACACCGTCAAACATAAATTTCACATTCTCCATCACCACGCTCAGTTTGACGTTAGTTGCGGCATAAGCCGATCCACCGGTGAGCAGCGCTCCGGCCACTACCCCAATACATAGCCCTTTCAGTTTGTCCTTCACCTTATCCCCAGCCTTCTCTCATCTATGTATTTGCATCCTCTCCTACTTTGGACGCATGACTTTTATATCGGACGCGGACGGATTAATTTAACAGGTCTTGAATCTTTGGTTCCCTGTCCGCCGACAGGCTGACAGGCACTTCCCCGCGGGGCCGCTTCCGAATGGCTGGCCGGACCGATTGACTTGTCCCGGTTGTTCCTGATGAAGGGCAGACTCAGCCAGACGTTGTCTCCGCAGGAAGCGCAGGATTATCCGCTGACGGAGATGGACCGGGCCATGATCGCCCATAACCGGAGGCTGCATCTGGTCGGCACACCCCGCGAGATTGCCGAGCAACTCCGGCAGGGGCAGGAACTGTACGGTTTTGACGAAATCATGATCAACAGCAACCAGTTCGACCAAGAGGCCCGGCTAAATGTGTACCGGCTGTTGGCGAAAGAGCTGTTGTAACGCAAGGAATTAGCAAAAGCGGACATCCGCCCGAAAGGGGAGACGTCCGCTTTTTATTTAAAAAACTTAGGCTGCAATGATGCCCCGTTCCTGGAGAAGGTACTTCGCCATGTCGTCGGCAGGCACGTACCCTTTCTCCAGAAGTTCTTTCAAATAGATCTTATTGTAGAAGAACGAGAAGATCAGGCTCGGAATCCAGGTGCCCCACCCAAGCGTGAAGACGCCTGTCACTACGGCAAAAATGAACATAATCGCTGCCCATTTCAGATCACCCCGGATCAATGCCGGAATAAAACCGAAGAAGAATGTCGTCCAGCTGAACCCAATCTTAGCCGTCTTGAGCACCCCTACGCTGTTCTTCAATTGAATATACATGCACAATCGCTCCTGTTCTATATATGTAAGACCAGTTTCCTATTTCGAAATACCCGGCCCCCACATTCCTTATATTACCTTATACCTGTTCATATGGGCGCACATTCCTTGGAAATTAAGTGAAGATTTCGGGACAAAAAGACAAAAGAAGCCCCAACTCCCGTTATATGGGAGCTGGGGCTTCTTGAAAGCTGAACGAGCGGCGGATGAACCAGCCGCTTGGCTTACGGCGTAGGCGTACCGCCGTTCGCATTCAGCGTCTCGCCGCTGACATAGCTCGATTCGGCGCTTGCCAGGAACACATAGGCCGGCGCCATCTCGGCGGGCTGGCCGGGACGGCCGAGCGGCGTCTGTTCGCCGAACTTCGGCAGCGCCTCCGGCGGCTGGCCGCCGGCAACCTGGAGCGGCGTCCATACCGGCCCCGGGGCCACCACGTTCACACGGATGCCCTTGTCGGCGACCTGCTGGGCCAGCGCCTTGCTGAATGTGTTGATTGCGCTCTTGGTCGTTGCATAATCGAGCAGTCCCGGCGACGGCTTGTACGCCTGGATCGACGAGGTGTTGATAATCGTGCTCCCCGGCTTCATATGCTTGATGGCCGCCTTGCAGAGCCAGAACATCGAATAGACGTTCGTTCTGAATGTCGCATCGAACTGCTCCGTGGTCAGATCTTCGATGTTCTCGACGAACACCTGCTTGCCCGCTATATTCGCGAGCAGATCCAGTTCGCCGAGTTCCTTCACCGCCGTCTCCACCAACTGCTCGCAGTAAGCCTCATCCTTGAGATCGCCCGGAACGGCAATCGCCTTCCGGCCGGCGGCCTTGATCAGCTCGATAACCTCCTTGGCATCAGCTTCCTCCTCCGGCATGTAGGAGAGGACCAGGTCTGCGCCTTCGCGGGCATAAGCAATGGCTACCGCCCGGCCGATGCCGCTGTCGGCGCCGGTGACGATGGCTTTGCGCCCGGCCAGGCGGCCGGTGCCGCGGTAGCTCTGCTCGCCGGCGTCGGGCTTCGGCGCCATTTCCGTCTCCAGTCCCGGACTCGGCTGCTGCTGCTTCATCCGGGGACTGGCCTTCGGGTATTGGGTAACCGGGTTCTGAAGCGTATATTGATCGATCATGTACGTAACCTCCTCTTGATAAGCTGGACTCTTCATTACTGTAACCCGTATGCCCTGCCTTCAAACGGCGCGGAGCCTCCCCCTTCCGACCTACATTTTGTAATATCGTTTGGCTGCGCTTTCGCGTCAGTGTGGTATAATCTCCATAGTTTGTCGATTGGATAGAATAATAGAAATCGGGTGATCGCATGTTCCAGTTCAAATGGCTGTGGCAGAATCTGGAGGGTGACCGGGCGCGGTACATCCTGGGCCTCTGCCTCTCCGTAATCGGCTGCTCGCTGACCATTGTCAATCCTTACCTCGGCCAGCGGGTCGTCGATACCTTCCTCACCGGAGACAACGCCATGCACAACCTGACCGACCAGCGCGGACTGCTGATCGGCCTCTGCCTTGCCATGGTCGGCTTCTCCCTGCTTCGCACCGGCCTTGCCTATGTGACGGCCATGCAGTATGAAATTTCGTCGCAGAATATGCTCTATCGTGTCCGCGTGTATCTGTACAACAAAATCCAGGAACAGGATATGGCGTATTACGACCGCAACCGGACGGGCGATCTCATGACCAAGATGACGGGCGACCTCGATATGGTCCGGCACTCCATGGCGTGGATTATCAAGACGATTATCGAGTCGCTGACGATTTTTGCGGCGGCCGTGGTCTACTTCTTCACGATCGACGCCGAGCTGACGCTGTGGCTGCTGGTGCTGTCTCCGCCGATCTTCGTGGTCGCCTATCTGTTCGCGAAGCGCGTGCGTCCGATGTATATCGACCTGCGCGAGCGGCTCTCCCAGCTCAATACCACGACGCAGGAGAACATTTCCGGCAACCGCGTGGTGAAGGCGTTCGCGCGCGAGGAGTTCGAAATGCAGAAATTCAATGAGAAGAACATCAATTACTCGACCGCCAACAAGAAGGCTGCGCTCGTGTGGCTGGATTATTTTCCATACCTCGAGACCTTCGCCCAGGGATTCAACGTGATTCTGATGCTCGTCGGCGGCTTCCTCGTCATGGACGGACGGCTGACCTTCGGCGAGTTCTCCGCCTTCTCGGCCCTGGTCTGGGGCCTGTCGAATCCGATGCGCAACATCGGCATCATCATCAACGATCTGCAGCGCTTCTCGGCGAGCCTGAACAAGATTATCGAAGTGTATTATGCCCATCCCGGCATCGTCAATAACCACAGCGCCGGGAACAAGCGCCGCTATGAGGGCAAGATCGAATTCGACCATGTCAGCTTCCAATACGGCCAGTCGACGGTGCTCGATGATCTCAGCTTCACGATTCAGCCCGGCGAGACGGTCGCCATCATGGGAGCTACGGGAGCCGGCAAAACGACGCTCGTCAACCTGATCCCCCGCTTCTACGATACGACGAAGGGACGGGTGCTCGTAGACGGCATGGATGTCCGGAAGCTGGAGCTCGATGAGCTCCGCGGCAACATCGGCGTCGCTACCCAGGATGTGCTGCTCTTCTCGGATACGGTCGACGGCAACATTACTTACGGCGATCCCGAGCTGTCCGAGGAACAATCGGTGCATTACGCCGAGCTGGCCGCCGCCCATGACTTCATCGTGCGGATGCCGGAAGGCTACGACACGATTGTGGGCGAACGCGGCGTCGGCCTCTCGGGAGGTCAGAAGCAGCGCATTGCGCTGGCCCGCGCGCTGGCCGTACGGCGGCCGATTCTGATTCTGGACGATACGACCTCGGCCGTCGATCTGGAGACTGAAGAGCATATCCAGCAGAGTCTCCGCGGGCTGGAATATCCGTGCACCAAAATCATTATCGCCCAGCGCGTCTCCACGACGGCGGAAGCCGACCGCATTCTCATTCTGGAGAACGGCCGTCTGATTGAGGAAGGCACCCACGCCGAGCTTCTGGCCAAGCGCGGGTATTACTACGAAGTATTCAAGCTGCAGAACGAAGGCATCGGAAGGGGAGTGAGCGAGCATGGCACGAAATAGATTCGATGTCGACGAGGATCTGGAATCGCCGTTTGACCTGGCGCATTTCCGGCGGGCCATGGTCTATATCCGCAAGCAGAAGAAGCCGATGATTCTCGCCTTCACACTGAGCGCCCTTTCGGCTGCGATCGGACTGTCGGCTCCGCTGATTCTCCAGCATGTGGTGGATGTGACGATTCCCGAGAAGGCGCACGGGGCGCTGATCGGCTGGTCGGCGCTGACGCTGGTTACCATTGTGGTCAGCGTCATTCTGGCTACGATCCGCTCGCGGATTATGACCCGGGTCGGCCAGGACATTATTTTTGAGATCCGCAGCGATCTGTTCCGGCATCTGCAGGATCTTCCCTTTAAATATTACGACGACCGGCCGCAGGGCAAAATCCTGATCCGTGTCGTCAACTATGTCAACTCCGTGTCGGACGTTCTGTCCAACGGCATCATCAACTTCATTCTCGAAATCGTCAACCTGATCTTCATCGCCGCTTTCATGTTCGCGGTCAATGTGAAGCTGTCGCTCATTATTCTGGCCGGACTGCCGGTCTTCCTGGCCGTCATGCTGCTGATCAAGACCCGGCAGCGCCGGGCCTGGCAGGCCGTCTCGAACAAGAGCTCCAATCTGAACGCCTATCTGCAGGAGAGCATCAGCGGCATTCGCGTAACCCAGATCTTCACCCGCGAAGAGCATAACGAGGGCATCTTCACCCGGCTCGCGGCCAGCTTCCGCACGGTATGGATGCGCGCGCTGCGCTATAACCTGCTGATTCCGTTCACAGTCGACAATCTGTCCACGCTCGTAACAGCCGCCATCTTCCTGGTCGGGCTGCTCGCGCTCGGACCCGCCGAAGTCAGCTTCGGCGTCATCCTTGCCATGAGCAGCTATGCCGCCCGGTTCTGGCAGCCGATTCTCAACCTGTCGAACCTGTACAACAGCTTCATCAATGCCGTCGCCTATCTGGAGCGCATCTTCGAGACGCTTGACGAGCCGGTCACCGTCACCGACGTTCCGGGCGCCAAGGCGCTCCCGCCGGTGCGGGGCGACGTTGCTTTTGACAACGTGACGTTCGCCTACGATCCGGGCCTCAATATCCTGGAGCATTTAAGCTTCGACGTAAAAGCGGGCGAGAGCGTCGCCTTGGTCGGACCGACCGGCGCCGGCAAGACAACGGTCGTGAATCTGATCTCCCGGTTCTACAATGTAACAGAAGGCGCAATCCGGATCGACGGGCACGATATTTCGCAGGTCACGCTGCGCTCCCTGCGCAGCCAGATGGGAATCATGCTGCAGGACAGCTTTATATTCTCGGGGACGATTCTGGACAATATCCGTTACGGCAAGCTGGACGCCACCGAGGAAGAAGTGGTCGCCGCCGCCCAAGCGGTCTGCGCCGACGAGTTCATCCGCGAATTCGAGCACGGCTATCTGACCGAGGTCAATGAACGCGGCTCGAAGCTCTCCCAAGGACAGCGGCAGCTGATCTCGTTCGCCCGGACGCTGCTGGCCGATCCGCGGATTCTCATTCTCGACGAGGCCACCTCGTCGATCGACGCCCGGACGGAGCGGCTGGTCCAGCAGGGGCTGAACGAGCTGCTGAAAGGCCGGACTTCCTTCATTATCGCGCACCGTCTCTCCACGGTGAAGAACTGCGACCGGATCATGTATGTCTCGAACAAGGGCATCGCCGAATCCGGCTCGCACGACGAACTGCTGGCGAAGCGGGGGCTGTATCACCGTCTCTACACAGCGCAGAAGATGGAAGCCTGACTTCACAATTATTCTTCGCCGCCTTCATCATCTTCGATCACGCTGCCGGGGATGCAGGGTATCCGGCAGCATCAAAAAAAGCCGTCCCATTCGGGACGGCTTTTTTGGTGCGCTCCAGATATCCTGCGCTCCAGATATCCTGCGCTCTCTATCTCCGGCGCTCTCTTGGCGCGCGAGCTGCGCTCTGCTGCCGATGGTCAGCTGCCGGCTTAAGTCTGCGATCAGCCAAAATTCCCGGCTGTCTGATTATCGGCTGACGGCTGTCTTCCGTCCGCAGCCGTCAGCGCGGGTCCCAGCGTACCAATCCAAGGAGGGACCCTTCGTCAAGGTCTCTCAGCAGCACCGAGAAAGACGGCTCGCCTTTCTTCTGCAACACATAACCGCCGATATCCCGTCCGCCGTAAGCTCCGTAACCGGCTGTGTCCGTGCCGAAGATTTCCCGGATGAGCGGCCCGGCTATCTTCAGCGCTTCCTGCGCCGAACGGATGCGGAGCGTCTCTTCCGGATAATGGACCTGAAGAATCCGCATCGGCCCGTCGGTCAGCAGGACCCTATAATGCCCGTCCTCATTGGTAAACTGCCACTGGGTCGGCTGGCCCTTCTGCACCGTTCGTTCGGCTGAAGTGAAGGTCAGCGCCCGGCCGCCGGCCAGAGGCTCCAGCGCCCGGAGCGCAGCCGCTTGAAGCTCCGCATTCATGGCTTCCGGCTTGAAGGCCAGACGGCTGCTGACCACAAAGCCCGAGTCACGGTCTACACCGACATAATTGCCTTCGTTCATCTGGAAATACAGCACGGTCTCTCCGGCTCCTCTTACAATCTCCACGGTCCGCAAGCCGGTGTTCACCAGCCCTTCCTCCCGAAGCGCGGCCTCCGCCGCTTTCTTCTGAGACTTATACGCAGACGGGAGCTTGCCGGCGGCAACGGTCGCCGACAGGCTTGCAGGCTTCGGGTCATCGGGGTTGAAGATGGCCGTAACTTCGCTCTTTGACGTCCGAAGCAGCCACAACTCACTGTCCCGCAACATCGCTTCCCACTGATATTCACCCTTCAGGCCAAGCTCGCGGAGTTCCCGCTCGGCAGCCTTCCGGTAAGGGGCATCCGCTTCCGTGCCGGGCTGGGAAGCCGTCTCTGTACGGTCCGAAGTCAGCAGCCACGAACCGAGCCCGATCAGCGCTATAACCGCCAGGCAAGCCAGCAGTCCGGTCATCGCCCGGTTCATGCTGCGGGTTCGCCGCGCTCTGGCGCGCACCTGCGGCTCCCGCTTCCGCAGCTGCTCCATAATCCGTTCTTCCGCCCCGGCCGCCATCTTCTGCTCCGGGAACGCCCGAAGCTCCTCCAGCATTGTCCGTTCATCGTATGACGGCATCCTGCATGACCTCCTTGGTCTTCTTTCTCTGCCGATCCTCCGGCTCCCGCCGCAGCGCCCGGATGGCCCGGTGCAGCGTCACATTCACCTTCGATTCGCTCCAGCCTAGCACCTCGGCCGCCTCCTTGCCGCTCAGGCCCTTGATGCCGCGCAGCACCAGCACATCGCGGTAGCTGCGCCGCAGCCGCCCGATCGCTTCATACAGTGCGCGCTTGTCCTCGCCAAGCTCCAGCTCTTCTTCGGGCGTTCGATCCCGCGAAGCCACCTGACGCAGCAGCGTATCGGGCAGCCAGGCGGTCAGCCGACGCCTGCGGCTCTCGTCGATCGCCGCATTGCGGGCAATCCGCAGCAGCCAGGTGCGCGGGTTGCGCACCTGCGTCTCTTCCGCCGCATGCAGGGCGCGAATGAAGGTCTCCTGAACGAGATCCTCGGGGTCGGCCCGGCCCGTATAATAGACCAGAAAGCGGTAGACCTCTCCGCTGTACTCCCGGAACCAGCGCTCCATCATCTCTCCGGTTGATTCTTCCATCAGGTCTCCACCTCCTTCATCCTTACAGACGCAAGACCGTATCCCTATCTTACACTTTTCGTCAAAAAAACCGCTCGGGCTGGCACCCGAGCGGTTCTGTCTCTTCTCCTTGATGAATTCCGTCTGCTACGAGCAGCGGAACCCGCTAACTCTCATAGCGCCCTTCAGCACCAGACAGACATCCTGGCGGCCGGCTGCTCCGCTGAGCGCACAGGTATAATCGCGCCACTCCTGCGCGCCTGTTCCGCTCAGCCGTATTTCTCCGGCCAACCGTCCGTCCGGGCCGCCGAGCCGGACCTCAAGCGACGCCTCTCTGTCTGCCGCCGCCCGGAAGGCCAGCGCCGCTGCGCCCTCGCCGAGATCGGCGTCCCGGTAGACGGCCCAGCCGGAACCGCTGCGCACTTCAAGCGCGCTTCCGCCTTCCGTACATTCCCCGAGCTGCAGGCCTTCATAATCGTCATAGTTGACGGCACGGGTCGCCTCGTTCAGATTACGCGGCGGGATCGCTTCAGCGTCAAGCTTCAGCACAGCAGAGAGCGGCAGGCTGGCCGAAGAAGAACCGGCCAGGAATGTATAGTTGCCGGCCTCCACCCAGTAACGGTCGCGGGTTACATCCCACATCGCCAGCTCTGCCAGCGGCAGTGTGAACGTCACCTCGGCCGTCTCGCCCGGCTGAAGGAGCATGCGCCGGAATGCCAGCAGCTGCTTCAGCGGCCGCTTCACCCGGGACTGCTCCGCCCGGCCGTAGAGCTGAACCACTTCTTCACCGGCGCGCCCGCCGGTATTCGCAATCCGGACGGTCACTTCGATCTCCCGGTCTCTCTCCGCATCCGCCTCCGTCTTGTCCAGGCGGATTTCCTCGTAGCGGAAGCTGGAATAAGACAGGCCGTGGCCGAACGGATAGAGCACGTCGCCTTCAAAATACTGATAGGTCCGTCCGTGCTTAATAATATCGTAATCCATGAACTCGGGAAGCTGATCCACAGACCGGTACCAGGTCATATTGAGCCGGCCGGCCGGGTTGAACGCCCCGAACAGCACGTCGGCGAGCGCATGGCCGAGCTCCTGTCCGGCGTGAGTGCTGTACAGAATGGCCGGCACATGGGCATCGGTCCAATTCAGCGCGAACGGATAGCTGCCGATGACCACGACTACCGTGTTGGGATTGGCCGCGTATACTTCCTGAATCAGCTTTTCCTGCGAAGCCGGAAGCGTAATGTCGGGACGGTCCATCGTTTCTTTGCCGTTGATCAGCGGATGATTGCCGACAAAGACGACCGCCAGGTCCGCCTCGCTCGCCGCTCTTCTCGCCTCTTTCAGCTTGTCGGTCAGCACTTCCACTTCGAATTCGTCGGCGGCAACGGCTACCGCTCTCTCGCCCGAGACTTCCGCTGCGCCGGCTACGTTGATTTCATTCGCCATTTCAGCGGCCCTGCCGTCGCCGACCAGCAGAGCGCCCGAATTGCCGCTTACCGTTACAGGCGTACCGTTCCAGGTAGAGAAGGTTACAGTCTGCGGCTGACCGTCTACGGCGGAGATCAGGAAGACCTCCTTCGTGAACCATTCCCAGATTCGGTCGGCCGCTGCCTTCACGATCCGGTCGTCCGTCGTCAGATACTTGCCGTTCTTCTCGGCAATCAGCGTATGGCTGTCCCAGCCCCAGTCCGTCACTTCAAAAATATCGGCGTCCTCGGCCTTCTCCGCCGTCGCCGCCAGCGCAGCCTCTTCGCCTTCACCGAGCGTCACATACCGGCCCGTCTTCTTCGATTTCAGCCGGATGCGATCCGTTCCGCCTGCGAACAGCGTCTTCCGCTCCGCACGGTTGCCGGCTTCGGCCAGCTCCGCTTCGATTCCTTCCAGCGGCGTTACCGCATAGGGCAGCGAGCCGCTGTACCAATCCCGGTAGACCGTCCCGCTGAGCGGGCCGATCACGGCCACCTGGCCCAGCTGATCCGCCTGCAGCGGCAGCAGGCCGCCTTCATTCTTCAGCAGAACGGCCGCTTTGCACGCGGCTTCCCGGGAGAGCTCGGCATGTTCGGGACGCAGGATGGCCGATTCATCAATGGCCGCGTACGGGTTGCCCGCTTCCGGGTCGAATTCTCCGAGCCGGAAGCGGACCCGGAAGGTGTTGCGGAGGGCGATGTCCAGATCGCTCTCCGCAAGCAGACCCTCGGCCAGCGCTTCGCGCAGCGCCGCCTTGATGGCCTCTCCGTCGTCCGTAATGCTGTCGATGCCGCCCTCTTTGACCGAACGGGCGACGGCTTCTTTATAGCTCTCCAGATAGCCGTGATCGCGGACGGTTCCCGTCACGTCAAAAGCGTCGCTGACGACGAAGCCGTCCATGCCCCACTCTTCCTTCACCACCGCCTTCACATCCGGGCTCAGGTTGGCCGGCACGCCGTTGATGGCATTGTAGGCCGTCATCATCGACTGGGCGCCGCCTTCCTTGAACGGAATCTCGAACGCCTTGAGGTAATATTCGCGCATGTTGCGCGGATCAATGCTGACCGAAGCGTCGCCCCGGCCGACCTCATTGTTGTTGGCGATAAAGTGCTTCAGCGTGGCAACCGCTTTCAAATATCGGGGATGGTCGCCCTGAATGCCCTGCACGAGCGCAGACGCCAGCTTCCCGGTCAGTACCGGATCTTCGCCGTAGGCCTCTTCCGTCCGCCCCCAGCGCGGGTCGCGTTCCATGTCTACCGTAGGCGCCCACAGGGTCAGCCCGTTGATTTCGGGATTGCGCTTATAGAAGCCGCGCGCTTCATCGCCGATCGCGCTGCCGATGCGCTGCATCAGTTCAGTGTCCCAGGTGCATCCGAGGCCGATCGGCTGCGGATAGCCGGTGGCCTCCCCGAGCCAGGCCATGCCATGCGCCGCTTCCGTTCCGTGCTTATACGCTTTCACGCCCAGCCGTTCAACGGCGGCCTGATATTGAATCATGAGATCTACCTTTTCTTCCAGCGTGAACCGGGAGACCAGGTCATTCACCCGTTCTTCCAGAGGCAAGTCAGGATTCTGAAAAGGAAAATAGGTTGGTGCGGACATTGTCATCATCTCCTCGAGCGTATTGTAAGCGAGAACCGCAGTGAGGAGCTACCCGTATAATTAGAGGCAATATCATAGAGAATTAGAGGCGCTTTCACAGAACGGCTAAGGGCGGACGGCTAAGGGCAGAGAAAGCGGCTCGGGGTGCTGTTTCCAGCCCCCCGAGCCGCTTCGTCGTTCCTTCCCTAAGTTAACGGCCTGAACCGCTTCCCCCGCCTGCCCGCGGCAAGATCCCTCTCAGGTAGCCGGCCAGCTCCCGCGCCGCTCTCTCATGGGCGAGCCGCCCCGGATGCACTCTGGACCCCACCGTCTCCTCCGTCATATTCGGAAGCTGGAAGACGGATACGTTCCGGTCGCCGGTCCGCTTGCCGTAAGCATCGACCGCGCGGTAAATGGCAGGCATGAGTCCAAGCCCCAGCATGCCGTAGACCCAGACGATCCGGGCGCGGGGATTGCGTGAGCGAATCAGTTCAAGGAACCGTTCAATGGCCTGTTCCACGGTTCCCAGATCTTCTTCGTTATAGCTTCCATCCTCGTTCAGCCGCTGCTTGCGGCGCTCGCCGGTCGCCGGGTCCTGCCACCCGGCGTTATGAAAGGCGCCTTCGTCATTCGTTCCGAGGTTGACGATAACGGCGTCGGGCTGCCAGGAGCGGAAATCATTCGGCTCCAGCGCCCCGAGTTCCTCGTTCCTCCGGCCCGAGAGCAGCCCGCAGACCTGGTCATAGATGCGCGGCATGCGGTTGCGGGGATTATTGTCCCAGCTTGTCAGAACGCCCCAGCCGCTCTGGGACAGCACGCGGTAATCGGCGTTCAGCGCTTCCGCCGTCAGGGCGGTGTAGTTGTGCACGGCGCTGAACCAGACCGGAATCCAGTCCATCTCTTCTCTCGCGCCGATGGCGCCCTCGCCGGAGGTGATGCTGTCTCCGACAAACTCAATCTTCAGCGGCTTGTCCGCCACCGGCAGCAGGTCTCCGTCGAAGCGGAGGGCATGAATTTGAAGCAGGGCACCCGGATCTTCGCTCATCGCCTGTATGTCTTTCAAAAGGCGCACATGCTTGACGGAGCCGGCGCTCATCCCCCGGAACAGGCAGATCCAGCGGCGTCCGGCCGTCAGCATCTGCCGGCTGATTGGCGCGCCGTTCAGCAGGACGCTGATCCAGGGCTCGTACGTCTCATAATCGGCTTCTACTTCGATCCAGAGCTCGGTTCCGGTAACATTCATCTCTACGCCGCTGCCCGTCCAGAACAGCGTCAGGGGCGACCGCGAGCCTGTCGTGCGGCCATGGACCCGGACGGCTTCGGCTTCGGCCAGCGTCATTTCCTTCAGCTTCGGATTGTTCTTCATTCCTCGATTCCTCACTCATCCCAGATATAAGTCATGCGGCCATTTCCGCCGACTTCAATCCTTATGGTACTCTCCCGGCGCCATCGCTTCAATGGACGCTCTTATGCTCTTCGCAGCGGGCCGTGTTCAGGAAGAGGCCGCCGTCTTGTCCCGTCCGGTCCGCATGCTCAGCGACAGAACGCAGCAGCCCAGAAGAACCAGACCCGACAATACATACGGCAGGTTCAGGTTAAAATCGAACAGGTACCCGGCCACAATCGGTCCGGCAATGTTGCCCAGACTGGTGAACGCCGAGTTCAGACCCGCCACATAGCCCTGCTGATCCCGCGCCAGCCTCGACATTTGAGTTCCGACCGCCGGCCGCATAATGTCGATAGCCAGGAAAACAATGAAAGTAACGGCAAAGATCATCCAGAAGGCGCTCACGAGAAGCGTCAGCAGAATAAAAATTCCCGCGAACAGCAGGCAGACCGTAATTACCCGCTTCTCGCCGCACCGGTTCAGAATCCAGCTGAACGCCGTCATCTGGACGACAGCCCCCGCAATGGAGCCAAAGGTAATGATGAAGGCGATATCCTGCGGATCGAAGCCGAATTTATGATCTACGAACAGGCCGAACACCGTCTCGAAATTGGCCAAGCCGAAGGACATGACGAATACAACAATCAGACTGATAAAATAAGGCTCGCGCACAGATTGCCGCAGCTGGCTCAGCAGGCCGCCCCTCTCCTGCGGCCCCGGTTCCCCGGAAGCGGCAGCCGTGCTTACCGCAGCCGGGGCCCGTCGCGATTCGCGGAGAATCAGCAGAGTAATCAGCGCCGCCGCAAGGCCTGCGACACCCGCCGCATAGAAGGGCACCCGGATGCCGAAATCGGCAATATATCCGCCGATCCCCGGCCCGATAATGAAACCGGTCGTAATGCTGGCGTTGATATAGCCCATCCCTGCGGCCCGCTCTTCATCGGTCGTAATATCGGCGGCATAGGCCATCACCGCCGGCATAATCATCGCCGCGCTGACGCCGCCCAGCATCCGGGCGACGAACAGCAGGAGCGGAGAGGACGCCAGTCCGAACAGACCCTCGGAGAGAGCGAAGAGCACCATCCCGGAGACGATCATTCTTTTGCGTCCCAAGGAATCCGACAGCCTTCCGGCCAGCGGCGAGAAAATAAACTGGGTGAGCGAGAAGGTCGCAACCAGCAGCCCGATCAGGCCGCCGGTTATGCCCAGATCGTTCATGAACTTCGGCATGATCGGAATAATGAGACCGATGCCGGTGAACACCAGGAACAGATTTAACATCAGAATCGGCAGAGCGCCGCGGTTCTTCAAAAAAATAGACATAAAGCCTCCATCGTATTTAGAATACTGAATGATCGTTCTAGATCCATACAGACCCATCCTAGTCCCCGGCTACACCGCTTATAAAGACATCGATGGCCAGCCGATAGGCGGCCAGCGCTTCTTCCTGCCCCATCTCCCGGGTATGAAGACTGAGGCCGTACAGCAGACTGTCGAGGATGACGGCGAGCCGCGCTGCATCGCGGGGGGCGAATTCACCGCTGTCCATCCCCTGCTGCAGCAGGTTCCGGTTAAAGTTCAGGTAGCCGTTGACCATCTCCCGGATTCGCTCCTCGGCGTGCGATTCCTTGACGGTGTTGTTATAAAATTCATCGACGGCCTTCGTCAGCGGATGATTCATCTGCTGCATCGCCATATGCTCCGCCAGCCCGTACAGCTTCCCGGCAACGGTGGGGTAATCGGCCTCCTTGCTTCGCCAGACTTCTTCCCATTCCGTATCCCATTCTTCAATCAGATACAGGAAGAGCCCCTCCTTGCTCTTGAAATGGTAATAGATATTCCCCGCGCTGCATCCCGTCGCCTTGACAATGTCGTCAATCGCGGTCCTATTGTAGCCTTTCTGGATGAACAGCGGGCGCGCAGCTGCGGCAATCTTCCGGCGGGTCTCCTCGGTCTGCTGCTGTTTCTTGTTCAAGCGTTCTTCCCCCTCGAATACTGAACGAATATTCAGTATTGTAGCCGATCTGCACCTGTCTGTGCAACCCGCCCTTTCCCGGCAGCAAAAAAAGACGGAGAGTCCTGCCTCTCCGTCTTCCTGTTCCGTTGCCCTCCGGGAGCCGGACCCCGGCTCTCCGCCCGCTTTTCGCCCGCTCTCCGGCTGCCCGCCGTCAGCCTTTGCTACACGTATTTGCCGTGATCCGGCACCGCCGTCTGATCAAACGTGCGCGTAAGCCGCTCCAACCCTTCCGCCAGCTCTTCGCCGGCCATCGGCCGGCCGTGCCCCGTGATGGCCATCGCTGGCCGCAGCGCCGCCAGCCGCAGCGCCGATTCACGGGCTGCCTTCCAGTCGGTCGTAAAATACCGCGGCGGACCGCACACCTCGGTCTTCTGGACCAGCACCTTGTACAGCGAATCCTGCCTTACGGTAATAAAAGCGTCGCCGGCGATCAGCGCCCGGTCAGCTTCCCGGAACAGCGCGACCTGCCCCGGCGCATGGCCGGGGGTATGAATCCAGCGAAAGCCCGGAAGATGGGGCACTGTCCCGTCTTCCGGAAGCGCCTGGATCCGGCTGCCCAGTTGAATCGGTTCGTTGGGGAAGACCGAGGAAATTTTGGCCAGAATCCCGCCCTCGACGCTCGGGTCCGGTTCGGGATAGCTCTCTTCGCCCGTTAAGAAAGGCAGCTCCAGCGGGTGCGCGTACACCGGCACATCCCAGCGCTCCAGCAATTCCACAATCGCACCTACATGGTCAAAATGTCCGTGCGTCAGCACGATCGCATCCGGGCGGCTGCCTTTGCCGAACCGCTCTTCCGCCGCTTCCACAATGGAATCCGCCGAACCCGGCATGCCCGCGTCCACCAGCACATAGCCGGGGCCGCCGGGACGGCCGACCAGCGCAACATTAACAATCCCAACGGTATAGCCGTACAGGTCCTGCGCAACCTCCACCCCGGTACCGCTGGTGATCGAGGTCGCGGGAATCCGGTGATAATCGCTTCCGTAGCTCGGTTCTCTCGATTCTTCCTTCATGGGAATTCCTCCTTGGCCTTCCGGGCTGACTTGCGCTTAGTGTAGCCTTAGACGAGCCGGCCTATCCGGCAGGACATCCGCTCTTAGCCCATTAATAAACACATCGGGCGGTCTTGCACCAGCTTCCACTTGCCTCAACTCCCATAGCCCGGGAGACCTTGCAGTACAGCCCTCCTCCGGCTTACCGCCAGCCCGGTATCCGGCGAATATCCCCGTCCCAGATCTGATAAGCGCTCGTTACCTCCATTCCCCGGGGAGAGCTCTCGGTATGAAGGTAACAACCGTCGATGCCGGCTCTTCGCGCCCCCTCCAGATCGGTGCGCGGGTCGTTGCCGACCATCAGCGCTGAGGTAAGATCCGCTCCGTATGTACGCTGCAAATAGCGGTAGAACAGCGGATCGGGCTTGCTCAGCCCCGCTTCCGACGAAATCGCAATGCCATCGAACTGGCCGAGAATGCCCAGCGCGCCCAGCTCCGCTTCAATGAACGTCTTCTGCCCGTTCGACAGCAGGTAGATCTTCTTCCCTTGGCTGCGCAGAGCGGTCAGCACCTCCTCTACGCCGTCGTACAGGGCCAGATGACGCATCGAGAGCGTACGGAACCACCGCACCGTCTCGTTCAGCCAGCCTGCGCTGACTTTGACGCCAAGCCCGTCAGCAACCGCTTCCAAAACTTTCTCCAGCACAAAGTCGGGATATTCGCAGCCTGACCGCAGAGCCGCCAGCTGCCGCTCCGTCTCCTCGGCTGCCCGCTTCTGCAGCGCGGGACCGGTAATCTCCATCCCCTTGTACCGGAAATGGACACTCAGCGTCTCCCACAGCCTCGGGTCGTCCTCATCGGTCCGAATGTCAATCAACGTGCCATACAGGTCAAAAATATACGTGTTGTACAAGTTCTCTCTCCTCTCCCTTGCCGTTCACTACGGGCTCTTTCTCTACTTTCGGTTCCGTTTTGTATATTGGGTATACATGAACAGCGCAGACAAAATCGCCGCAACCATGCCAAGCCCGGCCGCCGCTTCCGCGCCCATGCCGAATGCTGTGCCGATACCGGTTACCAGATTCCGCATCAGCAGCGCCACAATAATGACCATCAGCGGCCGCCAGATATTATAGCCTCTCATTTGTTGGTCTTCACTCCCGGTTGTTGGTATCTTGCTTCGCCCGTCCATTATAGCATAGGGAGCGGGCAGGCCGCCTTCGGTCCTGTGCGGAAGGGCCGCTGCCCTATGCGGATTTAAGGTGCATGCAAAAAGCCCGGCCGCCAAGGCCGGGGAATCTTTTGCCGGGTGCTGATCGCGCAGAGCGCTCCGCCGCCTGCCTGCGGGCTTACCGAATTGCCTGCTGCCGCTGTAGCGGGGCTTCATTCGCTCCTGGCCACCCGCAGTCCCTGGTCCGGTCCCAGGCCGCTCGCTTCGAATTTGCCCCGGTAGGCAATCTCGCTGCTCACCACGTCTCCGATCCAGCCGCCGCCCTTGACGATCTTCAGGCTGCCGGTATCGCCTTCCGGGTTCTCATACCAGTTCCAGCACCATTCTCTGACGTTGCCGGACATGTCGTAGAGGCCAAGTTCATTCGGCTTCTTGCTGCCGACCGGATGGGTCCGGTTATGATTGCTCTCGATCAACGGCCAGTTCCAGTCTCCCGTCAGCGGCTTGTCTCCGGCGTTCCTCCAGTACCAGGCGACGTCTTCGGCATTGCCGCTTCCGCTGTAGAGATCATCCCGGCTCTGCTGTCCGCCTCCGGCGGCATACTCCCACTCCGCCTCGGTCGGCAGCCGGTAGCCGTTGGCGCCTTCCTTGATCGTAACTTTCCATTTCACGGGATCATGATCGTTCTTGTTGCCGGGATCGGGCTTCGATTTGTCGATCCTGTATACCGGTGTATAGCCTTCCTTCAGGCTTCGCTTGTTGCAGTATTCAACCGCATCATACCAGCTGATTTCTTCGACCGGCAGCCGGTCTCCCCGGAACTGGGAGGGGTTGTTCCCCATTACTTCTGTCCACTCTTGTTGGGTAACCTCGTACTTTCCGATGTAGAAGCTTGCGACTTCCTTCCGCGTGTCGGCTTCAGCGGTGCGGGTGCTGCGCACGGCTCCTCCCTGGATGAACACCAGGCCGGAGGCCTTATCGGCGCGGGCCGAACTCTCCGTTGAATCCAGATGGTCCGGAACGGCCGAATGGCCGGGCACCTCTGAACTGCCCGGTTCCGCCGAATGATTGGAGGCGTCCGAACCGTTCGCAGGCCGGGCGCTGTTCTCCGGCCGGGCGGACTGCCCAGGCGGCGAAGATGACGCCGCATTCCCGTCCGAACAGGCGGAGATGACCATCGACAGTCCGATCAGCAGGACTAGCAGCCTTGTTCTCATACCGTCTCTCCTTCTGAGTCTATCTCTCCGCCACTCCCGGGAACAGATAAGGCCGACGGCAGTGGACCCGTTCAGCCTTATCCGCTTCATGGAGAGCGGTACTTGCCGCTCCCTCATGGCCAGCTCCAAGCGGTCAGCCGCTCTGCGCCGGCGGGAGGGCTATTTTACCACACCGTAACGTTCGAGCTGCCGCTGCTCTGGTAGCCTTCAGTCGCTACAATCTGGTAGACCCAGCTGCTGCCCGGATACATGCCCACGTTCTTCCAGGCATTGACATGATTGCCGAACGTAATGGTATTGTTCGTTCCGATCGAGCGCTTGGACTGCCGCACGCTCCAGAACTGGGTGAACGTGGCCGTTCCGTCAATGGACGGAGCATTGTAACGCGTTGCGGTGTAGATGTCATAGGTGCCGCCGTCGCTGGTCACACTGCCTTTGTAGGTTCCGGTCGGCCGGTAGGTTCCCCAGTTATCCACCACGTAATATTCGATCAGCGAGTTGCGGGTCCATCCGTATAAAGTCAGATAGGCATTGCCCGACGGAGCAAAAACACCGGCGTTGTAATTGACCACCCGGGTCGGCGAGCCGGCGTTCCAGCCCTTGCCGACGACGAAGTTGCCGGTGTCCTTCCAGTTCACGCTGTAATTGCCGCCGGAGCCGTTCGTTGCATTGACCGTTCCGCCGCCGTCCGTCCAGTTCTGCCAATAGTCCGTCGCAGCATAAGCGCTTGCAGCAAACAGGCTTGTACAACTTACCGTTACCGCCATAAGCAATGCCGAGATTTTCTTTGTGATCTTCATCCGAATTCGCCTCCTGATTTTTTAGGATGATGCATTCACCATCCGTGGAATACGTTCGTACGCGCCGATTCTTATAGGCCTGCCTTCCGTCTCCTTAAAAGAAACGGTATGTTCGCCCCTCGCCTCCTTTCAGGAAAATTATAGAAGGTAACCGCTTTCAAAACACTTAACAAATTAAAGGTGAATCCCCTGCATTTTTTACTTATCGTGGTAATTTTGCGCAGTTTGTTGCACAGGTGGATTCTATTTTTGGGCGTGATACCGCTGAGCGATTCTTAGGCACACTTCGGCTCGGAACGATATCCCTTTTGGCAAATAAAGAAATTAATCTATTAAGCATTCTGTATTTCTCCTATTCTTAGTATCTTGATCTTAAGACCCCGGTCTTTGCTCCTCCACAAAAAAACGAGGAACCCATTGGGTTCCCCGATCCCTTTCTACAACGTCTCCGTATTCAGCGTGAACCCTTCAATGACGGCGTCCTCGTCAATCTCGATCAGGATGCACCGCTTTCCTTGGTAATTGACCTGCTTCACATATTTCAGATCCTGCGGGCTGACCGAGATGGTCGCTACTTTGGTGTTGATCTTGATCGACTTTGAAGTGAACTTCGGCAGCACGCTGTTGGCTTTGATCTCGTAGTTCCGGTCATCCACAACCGTTCGGAAAGCCTGCTCCACCTTCTCCTCGGTTACATTCTCCACTCCGCTGACACTCAGCACCCGCTCGACCTCTTTAAAATCCAGCGTCGGCGGCTCTTCCTCATTCTCGTGAGATTCGATAACCTGGTGGATTTCCTCATATACCTGGGCAATCGTGGCCGCATCGAGCTGGTCCCCGGCCACTTCCTTCACAATCTCCTCAAAGATCGTCCGTTCCTCCTGGGCCGTCACCGTCTTCTCCGCATTCAAAATCTGATCGATAAAATGCGGGTTCGGCTCATTGGCTCGGCCCGAGCAGTACAGCACCCGATTCACATCCGAATAGCCGTCCGTTACGCTGGGATAAAAAAATCCTTGCTCCGGCGCGCTCAGCTTGATGATCGGGTCCACGATGACATTGTACTTGAACTCGCGCTCCACATAGTCGAACATCAGCGACTTCCGCTGCTCCTCGGTCGAATTCACGCTGCAGAGAATGAAGGGATTGGCGAACACCTCGTCCTTGCCGCTCTCCTCCGACTCCTCGCTGCGCTTCTTGGTTGGCCGGAAATACTGTCCCCGTACAAAGGTCACCACCATGTCTTTGGCATACCGGGTGTCTGCCAGCATTTTGTCGACAAGCAGCATCATCAGATCATGCCATTCATCCGGGTCCCCGGTAACAAGCCCTTGATGAAGCAGTACCCGGCTCGGGTCCTTGACGTCTTCCTCCGCCTCCTGGAACTTCAGCTCGAAGAGCTTCTGATCCAGCTCGCCGGTCAGCAGCTTCTTGAAGTTCCCCATATAGAGTTCCTGCTTCTCCCGGTCCAGCATCGCGAACGGCTGCCGCTCGAAATGGTAGATTTCGCTGCTGTCCTTCATGATGTACACATTCAAAATGTCATACAGCTTCAGCATCTCGTGGTCCAGCTTGAACTGCTTGCGAATATGGGCAATTTCTTTTTTAATCATCGTCCGTTCCTACACTCCCAATGAATCGAATTATGCTCCCTTCTATCATAACAAAAAAAGCCGCAGGCTTGCCTGATCGGCTGATTAAAAAAGGGAATTGCCTTTGACGGCAATCCCCGTTCTTTTATTCCTTGACGGCGACGGCCATAATCTCGATCTCATCCAGACCGATGCTCCGCCGCTTGCTCCATTCGCCCAGAGCGCCGCCCCAAATATTCTCCACTTTCAACCCTGCTTCGGCGAACATCGCCTTCAGTTCAAAAGGGAAATATCGGCGTTCCTTCACTTCGACCCGCTTCTTTCCCTCCGGCAGCTCCCATTCGTCCTCGTAGTGCTCCACCAACGTCACCGGATCGAACCGGCCGGAAGCGACATCCTCCTGGGTCAGACTCCGGATTCTGGCGTAGGCATTCAGCGTCGTCAGGATCATCCGTCCTCCGGGCTTCAGCCCTTCGGAAATGTGGGCCAGAATGGCCGCGTCGTGGGCGATGGGCTCCTCTTCTCTGCCGACCAGCCCAAAGGCCCCTTCGCAGAGACAGATGACCGCATCGAAGGTTCGGGCAGGAACATAGGCTGCCGCATCCGCCTGAACCCACTCCACCTCCACCTCCTCTTCCGCCGCTCTCCTGCGGGCTTCCGCCAGCATGCCCGACGAAATATCCACACCGGTAACCCGGTACCCCCGTCCGGCCAGCTCGACCGCATGTCTTCCTGTACCGCAGCCGATATCAAGCACCCGACTCCCCGGCGCAAGCTGCAGCTCTTCGACGACAAAGTCCACTTCCGAAACAGTGTTCTTCGTAAAGCCGTTATTCATATAGTGAGGGGCATGTGCATCAAAGAAAGCTTCCCAATTGTTTTTGCTCAATTCTCTAACCTCCATGTATGGAAACCACAGAAGCACCTCATATGTATCCATACAGCTTCCGCAGCTTAGCTATTTCGATTCCCTGCTTGAGTGTGTTCCTTCCGACTTATCATCCTGCATCGCTCCCTTTGATTCAGATAAACCGAGTATAGCAAGCGGCCGAAGGCCCTGCCATGGAAAGAATGATTATAGTTATCTTACCAATAGAGGTTGTCAGCCAACATTACAAGCCGAACAAGCGGAACTAGAGTTCAATCTCTTAAAAGAACGGAGATTTCCTTTGCCCAGTCAATTCTGTTCACCATAACAGCATCAACATCCAATTCCATGGCCAGCTTGAGATCATCTTCATGCGTGACCGTCCACGGACGGAGCAGTACGCCCCGCCGGCGACAGTCTTCCGCTAGCAACGGATGGCGCAGCATGGCTACATAGGGATGGAGCGCTTCCGCTCCGACCTTCTCGCACTGCTCCGCAGTAACCAGTATTTCTCCGCCGCAGAGCAGCGCCGTCCTGGAGGAAGGATTAAGCCGCTTCACTTGCTGTATAGAGTAATGGTTGAATGACGACCATACGATCCGTTCTGCCATTCCCTGCTTCTGCACTTGCTTCAGCGCCAATTCTTCAATTCCTTCATAATAAATCAGACCTGTCTTCAGCTCAATATTGAGGGTCAGCCCTGTTGGCTCCAGCAGTTCCAGCACTTCCGATAGCGTAGGCACTTCCATAAACAACGGCTTGGACCGCCCGCTCTTATTGAAGTTGAGCTTCTTGATCTCGGCGAGTGTCATATCCTTCACCCATCCGTGCCCATTGCTCGTTCGATCAACCGTTTCGTCGTGAATGACGACGATTTCCTTATCCTTGGTAAGCTGTATATCCAGCTCTACTCCGTCCGCCCCCATTTCAACAGCCCGTTGAAATCCTTCCAGTGTATTCTCCGGGGCAGAGGAGTAGGCTCCGCGATGACCCCATATCTTCATAGCATCCATTTCTCCTTTCTTCGTCGATGCTGCCTGCTTAGATAACAAGGAGATATTCAAGCTCCCTCCAACTCTCTTCTCGCCAGATCGAGCGCGTTGCGGACAATCTGCCACATATCATAATATTTATACTCGGCCAGTCTTCCGCCAAAGATAACGTTCTCTTCCCGCTCGGCAAGCGCCTTGTAATTCAGGTAACGGGCATTGTTGCTGGAGTCGTTAACCGGATAATAGGGCTCGTCCCCCGGTTCGTATTCTTTGGAATATTCACGTGTAACGACCGTTTTGGGCTGGGTGCCAAATTCAAAGTGCTTATGTTCGATGATGCGGGTAAACGGCGTCTCTTCGTCGGTATAATTCACGACCGCGTTGCCCTGAAAGTTCGACTTATCCAGAATCTCCGTATCGAATCGCAGCGTGCGGTACTCCAGCGGTCCGAATTGGTATCCGTAGAACTCATCCAGCATTCCCGTGTAGACCGTCTTCTCGGCCAGGCCGTCGAAGTACTTTCTCTCGGCAAAATAGTCCGTATTCAGCCTGACTTCGCTTCCTTCAAGCAGCTTCTCGATCATCGGCGTATAGCCGCCGACCGGAATTCCCTGATACTGGTCGTTAAAATAATTGTTGTCCCATGTGAAGCGGACCGGAAGCCGCTTGATAATAAAGGCCGGCAGGTCCTTGCAGGCGCGGCCCCATTGCTTCTCGGTATAGCCTTTGATCAGCTTCTCGTAGATATCGCGTCCCACAAGAGAAAGCGCCTGTTCCTCCAGATTCTGCGGCTCCTCGCCTTTCAGTCGCTGCGACTCGATGATTGCTTCGGCTTCGGACGGATCGGACACGCCCCATAAGCGGTAGAAGGTATTCATATTGAACGGCAGGTTATACATCTCACCCTTGAAATTCGCAATAGGCGAGTTCGTATACCGGTTGAACATAGCCAGCTGATTCACATAGTCCCACACTTCTTTATCATTGGTATGAAAAATATGCGCTCCATATTTGTGAACCTGAATCCCTTCCGTCTGTTCCGTATAAATGTTGCCTCCGATATGAGGACGTTTATCAATCACCAGACAGGTACGGCCGCGCTTCGTCGCTTCGTGCGCGAACACCGCGCCGAAAGGTCCTGCACCGACGATTAAGTAATCATACTTCATAGCATTCCTACCGCCTTCTTGGATTGTTCAAGCCACAGCCTGCCTTTTCGGAGACTGATCATAGTTCTTCCAAAATGCACAGCTCAGTCAATCTGGCGCAGACCACTCTGCTAGAGACTTTCCCGGTTCAATTCATCCGTTTATATCGTCGCACGCCGCAGCTCATAGAAATACTGCACGCCCGGATGCTTCAGCTTCATCGGTTCCGACAGATTCATCAGCCGCTTCTTCCCTACTCTTCGATCCAGGAGCGCCAGAATATTCGACAGAATCTCCGTGCTCTCCAGACTCTCCTCGATCGAAGTCGTCAGGAACTTATGGGCTTCCTTAATAAAATCGGATTTGCTGAGCGCAACCTGCGCGGACCAAATGGCTTTGGCCTGCTCCGAACTCTTTCGGCCTCGGGCCATGACAATCAGCCGATCCTCCGGGATCGTTCCCTGGCTGCTCTGACGGACCGCCTCCACCTCCTCTGCGCGAACAGGCATGATGGCGGAGAGGTCATTCTTGATCTCCAGTTCGGACTCATACCACCGGATTCCGCTGTTCCTGTCATTCATCAGGAGGATGTTCTTCTTATCGACGGAGAGATAACAAATCCCCGATTTATCGGGCAAATAGCGGTAGCCCGGCGCGCGGTACTCCACCCTGCCGCTTAATGCGGGCGCGAGAAAGCTCTCCAACTGCTGCTTCAGCTTGCTCCAGGACATGTCAGCCTCCTTCGGTGTTTCTGCGGAAGAACGGGCGTTTAATCCCCGATTTCTTCCGACTCCTCCTGCGCCATATTCTCAAATTCTTGGAGCAGGGCGCGCACTTCACTTGTCGATTTGGTGTTCATCATATTGTTTCTAAGCTCGCTTGCCCCCCGGAACCCGCGGACATAGATTTTGAAGAACCGCTGAAGCGGCCGGAACGGCCGCTGCGCCGACTCCGAATACTGATCGTGCAGATCCAGGTGCAGCCGGAGCAGATCGAGCAGTTCTTCGCTGCTGTGGTCCCTCGGCTCCTTCTCAAAGGCAAACGGGTTCTGAAAAATGCCGCGCCCGATCATAATGCCGTCCACTCCGTACTGCTCGGCGAGCCGCAGACCCGTCTCCCGGTCCGGGATATCCCCGTTAATCGTCAGAAGCGTATCCGGCGCTACCTCATCCCGCAGCTTCTTGATCTCGGGAATCAGCTCCCAGTGGGCTGCTACCTTGCTCATTTCCTCTCTCGTCCGCAGATGAACGGACAGGTTCACAATATCCTGCTTCAAAATGTGGGTCAGCCAGCCGCGCCATTCGTCCACGCTGCTGAACCCGAGCCGGGTCTTCACGCTGACCGGCAGACCTCCGGTTTTGGCAGCCTGAATGATATCGGCGGCCGTGTCCGGCCGGCAGATCAGCCCGCTTCCTTTTCCGTTCTCGGCGACGTTCGCTACCGGACATCCCATATTCAGATCTATGCCCCGGAAGCCTTCCTTCGCCATCCCGATGCTCATCTGACGGAAGTATTCCGGCTTGTCTCCCCAGATATGAGCCACCATCGGCTGTTCATCCGCTGTAAAAGTCAGACGCCCGCGCACCGCATGGTTGCCCTCGGGGTGACAGTAGCTCTCCGTATTCGCGAACTCCGTAAAGAATACATCCGGTCTGCCCGCTGCGCTGACCACGTGGCGAAACACCACATCCGTTACATCTTCCATGGGCGCCAAAATGAAAAAGGGGCGCGGCAGCTCACGCCAAAAATTCGTTGTCATATCCCTGTACCTTTCTGTAGATGGTCTATCAAAGTATAGCATACCCCGTCGCCCATCACGCCAAAAAAAGAGGCGTCCTCCCGTCATCAGCATGACGTTCGGACCGCCTCTTGCTCCTTCATCCGCGCTTCTTAGATCAAGCCCGATTGGACCAGCAGCTTGCGAATAATCGCTGCGGCTTCGGCGCGTGTCATCGCGGCTTGCGGAGCGAGCTTCGATGCGCTCCGGCCGCTAATCACGCCGGCACCGATATTCTTCGCAGCCGCTTCCTTCGCCCAAGCGGAGACCGATGAAGCGTCGGTGTATGCCTGCAAGCCGGCAACTGCATGCGAATCCGCCGACAAGCCGGTCAGATCCATTGCCTGGGCAAGGATAACCATGGCCTGTTCCCGGGTGATTTTGTCGTTCGGGTGGAACTTCCCGTCTTCCATCCCATGGATCAGACCGGCCCGGGAAGCCGATACGACCGTTTCATAGTACCAATGATTCGGGGTCACATCCGGGTACGCGGGGCTGCCGGAGATGTCTTCCGGCTTGATTCCCAGTCCGCGCACTACCATCGCTGCGAACTCTACCCGGGTTACTTCACGGTTCGGTCTGAACGAACCGTCGCCTTCTCCGCCCACAACCAATCTGGAAGCCATATCGATTACGGATGACTTCGCCCAGTGCCCTTCCATGTCCGTAAAGGCCGCCTTGTTCTCAATCAATGCATACAAGCTGTTGGTTCTGCTCTGGATGACGGCCTGGTACTTTCCGCCGATTTCAACGAGTTTGGTCGGCACCTGACGCACCGAGCCGTTCGGCTCGACGACGACCGCTGTTGCAATCCGGCTCGGATGAATACCGTTCGGAATCTCCAGGGTCCGCTCCAGATAAGCATTGAACGAAGCAACGGTCGCCGATTGTCCGCCGGACGTGCCCCGTACCGTGAATTCAACCGGAGAACCGACCAGCGAGAAGCCGTAGCGGGCAGCAGCCTTGTCGGCAAGGCTTAGGCCCTCGGAAGCCGGAGAAGCAACCTCGATCTCCAGCGTCAATTCTTCGACGCTCGCTGCTCCAAGCTTCTTCAATAGAGAAGCCAGATCCAGCTTTTGCGCCGGGAGCGAGAAGGAGGCTTCTGGTGTCTGGAGCTTAAGCGTGAGCTTCTTCTCAGCCAGACCTTTAAGGAATGATCCGCTCAACTGCTGGATTACCGCATCGGCTCCGCCCGCAACCGGGATTGTAATCACGTCGCCCGTTTCTGCCGCAGCCAAAAGCGACTGGGCTCCGGCCGTGCTGATGGCCACCTTCATCGTCTTCCGTCCGCCGGCCTCTGTGCTGGAGACCGTCACACCCTGAACGGTCTTCCCGTTCACCTGCAGCTCGATAGCCGCCGTGCTCGGCGCTGCTGTCACCGGAGCTGCTGTCACCGGAGCCGCTGTCGGCGTACCGGCAGATGGAGCTGGCGTACTGACGCTTGGACTGCCCGCTTCGTTTCCGCCAGGATTGCCGGTGTCGCCACCAGGATTGCCGGTATTATTGCCAGGGTTCGCGGGTTCGCCGCCCGGATTGCCCGGTTCCTCACTCTTGACCGGCGTCGCGCTCTTCTCGTTCGAGTTCTCGCTGTCCCCGCCGGGGCTTATCGCCTTAATCACATAATAATAGGTCGTTCCGTTTGTAACCCCTGTATCCGTCCAGCGGTCAACCGTGGCATCCGCTGTGTGGACCGGAAGCTCATAATGGCCCGATTCCGTGCTGCGGTACACTTCATAGCCGGTTGCATATGGAACCTTCGACCATTCCAGCGCCACGCCCGACTCTCCCGCTGTCGCGGCCAGCAGCTCCGGTGTCTGGTCGAGTACCCATTCCGCGTACAAGACCAGACCGGAGACTCCGACCTTCACTTCCGCTCCGGGTGCAAGATGCATGCCGTTTCCGCCCTCATCCGTATTCCAGCCGTTGAACCGGTAACCTTCCTTCGCGAGCTTGCCTGTATTGTCGGCAATTTCGGCATTGCTTCCGGATGTGTAGTCATTCGAGTCGGACGGCACCGTCCCGCTGTCTGCGCCGCCGGCCTTGTAGAGGACATGCGATACAGCCGGCCGCAGCGCCGGGTAGCCTTCATTGACTGCGGAGTCCATCGTCCAGACCTCGGCCAGATCCCAGCCGGCTTCCGTGTACAGAGCCGCCGACTTCATCTCTTCGGTCGTCCGCCCGTACGAAGAAGCCAATGCGTTAACGGCAACCTCGGCGTCATAAAAGCTGCTCTCCACGGTGTCGTTGCCGTACCCGGACGATACGGCAATTCCCGCAGCACGGCCCCGATCGCCGGAGGCCGTCACACTGCCGCCGGCATAGCTGGTCTCAATGGTGCCATTGTTGTACCCGGCGATGCTGCCGACATCTATACCCATCACATCGGTAAATGTATAGCTGTTCATAATTGCACCAGTATTCTCACCAACCAGGCCGCCCGCTGCATTATTGCTTTTTACCTTTCCAGTAGACCAGCTTTGTTCAATACGACCATTATTGACAGCGACCAGGCCGCCCGCACCGTCATTGCCCCAAATGTCTATACTTGAAGAGCTGCGCTGGATAACCGCCTCCGCGCTGTTATATCCGACCAGACCGCCGGCGCGAGTGTTGCTGGTTACACTGCCGTCTGCCATGCTGTCCGTGATCGTGCCTGCATTAACTCCGGCCAGTGCACCGCCGAGACCATTGATAGAATTGACCTGAACTCCTGTCAGCTTGACATCCCGGATCTCTGCATGTTCTCCCAGATAGCCGAACAGACCGGTGACTTCGTAAGGTGCAACGGTAAGATTCGATATCGTGAACCCGCCGCCGTCCAGATGGCCCTGGAACGGCGCCTCCCCCGTACCAATCGGCTTCCAGAAGGATTGACCGTTATACCCCTCCAGATCAATGTCGGCCGCCAGCCTGAAATACACGTCCGGCTGGTTCAGATAGCGGTTCATCCGGCTCAATTGTTCGGCATCCGTAATTAAATACGGTTGCTGCTCGGTTCCGAGCCCTTTCATGAGACTCTGGCGATGGACGTTAACGGTGTAGGTCTTTGTGGTTCCGTCCGGCAGCGCAACCGCTACCGGAATTAGATTCTCGCCGACCTTCAGGGGAATCTCGCCACTCGGAGCACCGGACGCTGCGGCAGCCTCCCCGATCGTCAACGAAGCGTCCGGGCTATAGACCGCTGCCGTGACGGATACACGCGTCGTGGAGTAAGGCACTTCGGCCTTGTACTCGGTGACATCCGGCTGGAAAGCCTCCTCCAGGCTGCCCGTGGACAGTTCTAGACCCATCAAATCCGCGGCATCGTCGGTATACAGCAGCTTCGGCCCCGACCAGACCCGCAGCTTCAGATCCTTTATGGACGTCTCTACAGGCGGCCGGATTACAAAGGTAACCTGTCCGTTCGTCGTATAGGAGGACATTCCACCATCGGCGGTATCTTTTTCTCCATTGCCGGACTTCGGATCCATATCCAGGAACACGGCGCCTTCCGCTTCCACGAACACCTCCGTTCTGCCGGTAACCGGCAGCATTTCTCCTTCCTGTTCACCGTACACGGTAAACGTTACGGAGTAGCCGTCGAAGGAAGAAGCGTCCGAATAAGGGACCGCAGCGTCTTGCTGAACATAGCTGGCTGCAAAATCAGGTTTCCCCTCGGAAATCGAAGAAACATTGGCGGAATTGTTGGAATATCCATAGGAATAATTCCCAACCCAGCTCATGGTCCCGTCTGTAATAAAGCCGCCGACAATCTGTTTCCTCTCGGGGTTGGATATCACAATCTCGTCCTGATCCGCCTGGCCGGCGGATGTTGCCGTCGTCCCGTCCGCGAACCGGATGTATAGTTGTTCTCCATCCTGCAGCTGGGCCTCCATATTGAACTGGACCGCCCTGGTTGTTGACACGCATCCGCTCAGGAGCGCGCCGATTAACAGGATGCTAAGGAACATCCCGAATTTTTTCCTGTTGCCTCTCATGCTTCCACCTCGTCTAGTTAGTGATATTGTCGAATATACTCGTAAAATGTAAAAATAAAAATCCCCCGAAAGGGGGGGACCCCTCGGGGGAGAATCAGTTCAGCCAGCCATTATCCTTGGCGTGCCGCAGCAGCAGGACCCGGTTGCCGATGCCCAGCTTGCGGTACGCGTTCTTGATATGCCATTTGACGGTCTCCGGCGCGATATGCAGCCGGCCGGCGATCTCTTTGTTGGACAAGCCGTCGGCAATCAGCCGGACGACGCGCAGCTCCTGCTCCGTCAAAGGTCCGTTCCCGGACATTTCCACCGCCAGGCGGCTGCCGGAGTCCGTTGCGGCTTGCACGGGCGCTGTACCGTGCTTCCGTTTGATTTTGGCCAACGTCTTGGATAATCGCTGTTCCGTCACCGGCTTCATCAGATAGTCCAGCGCGTTTAACTCAAAGGCATCTACCGCGTACTCGTCGTAACCGGTAATAAAGACGATGTCGAGCGACGGCCGGATCGCGTGCAGCCGTTCCGACAGACTCATCCCGCTCTCCGCCGGCATCGCGATATCCAGAAACGCAACCTCCACCGGATGCTCACGCACATAATCGCATACGTCCTTCGGCCCGAGGAAGGTCTCGCTGACTTCCACGGTCCCCTCCTCCTCCAGAAGCCGCTTCAGCCGTCTGATCGACAGGGCCTCGTCATCAACAATAATAGCTTGCGGCATCTCTCCCTCTCCCTTCACCTACGATTCCGCCGGAATATCGAACGACACGGTCGTTCCCGCTCCCGCTTGGCTCTCAATCCGCAGCTGGCGACCGTACAGCAGCTCCAGCCGCCGGTTAATATTGCGCAGACCGACGCCCTCGCTGTCCTGCCTTTCCGTTCCCCTGGCCAGTACCTCCTCTAAGCGTTCCTCCGACATGCCGATGCCGTTATCTGCTACACGGAAACGAATGACTCCATCCTTCCCCTCGCAAATGCTTACCCGGACCCTGCCGACCGGCAGGTCCGAACTTCGGATGCCGTGAATGACGGCATTCTCTACAATCGGCTGGAGCATAAGCACCGGAATCAGGCTCCTCCGGTTCGCCCGGATATCGTATTCTACATGCAGCTTGTCCCCGAATCTCGCCTGCTCGATGTTCAGATAGGCTTCAACCAGCTCCAGCTCATGCCGGATCGTGGTTCTCCTGTCCTGTGGCGAGAAATCGAAGCTCCTGCGCAAATACTGCGAAAGATCCAGAGTCAGCGCCTCTGCCTTACGCGGCTCGTCCACGCACAGCTCGGCAATGGAATTCAGGGCGTTATACAGAAAATGAGGGCGGATCTGCGACCGGAGAAACGCAATTTCCGCCTCCTTGACCTGGGTCTGAAGCTGCCGGTTCCTCTCGACGATCCCGCGAATGGCTTCGCGAAAGACTACAGAGAACAGGACACTGACAACAATAGTCGGGAGATATACCAGATGCAGACGCACCATCTCGGCCGAGGTGCCCTTCAGAGCGAACGTGGAGCCGCTGCCCATCAGACCGTACAGCAGCGACAGCAGAACCGCGATCCGAATCTTCCGTCCCTTCGGTGCCGCAATGAAAGGTCGCTGGAAATACAGCACCGCCGGCATGCTGACCGCAAGCGCGAACGTTGTAGTGTAGAACCCAGGGCCGAAGCCGAGCAGCAGCCTGCACACTATAATGATCCCCGCCAGTGCCACTCCGGTCCTTCTTCCGCCGTACAACGTACCCAGCAGCAACGGCACTACGCGGAGATCCACATGAATATCGCCGGTAAGTTGAATGGGAAAAATCATCGTCAGGATGATGGTCGTACCAAAAAGAGCGGACAGCACCAGCTTGTCCCGCCGCCCTGCCGTTAACCGCTCCGCGAAGAATAACTCGTAGGTAAAGATAAGAACCACAATCAGCGATACTTGCAGCAGGAAATTCTGTATAATTCCTAGCATCTGCAAATTTCCATCAGAGCTCCTCATCCAATCTAAAAAACTCGGACAGTTTCTCTAGGGTAAATTTGTTTCTTAGCTTGCAAGCTGAATTTTGGTTAGCGAACATCCCTTTTTCCCACAAAGCTTGTTCCCGAGGGACGGTTTTTTCCCATTTTACTCTAACCACATACTCACAAAGATCGGGGTTGTTCAAATTCTCCCCCATACTCCTTGCTTTTAGCGGAACCTCCAAAATCGGTCTTTCTTCCCCGGAGCTTAACCTCACCTTGAATTCCCGAACAGGAACAACAGGTTCCTCCACTATTCCTACGCCGACATATCCCACCTTTGGAATACATGCAAATATTCTGGACCCTGTCTTCAAAAGCTGAAGAGTATTGCTGTACCACCTGCCTTGACCAGCAGATACAAAGCCGTATTGGATGCAATCTTCCCAGTTTCTATATTCACCTTCTCCCAGACTCACATAAAAATCATGGCCATTCCATGGTTGATTGCCTGGCTTTGGTTTTTGCATATTACTTGCATTTGCTTCAACCTGGTAAGGATCGATTAACCAAGTACGTGCCAGATATTCATGCTCGTTTTGCTTGAAATATTTAAAAAAGACTGCATTTATAGGCACACCATACGAGGAGGAAAGATATTGAATAATACGTTCGGTTGCAAAGTCAATTTCCGACGACACAATGATCATCGTATGGTTTTCATTAATCCGCTCAGGTGGGGGAGCCTGAAATTTATCATAAAAGGCCTGCTCAAATGGACAGACCGGGTTATATGTAGAGTAAATTGAGGCAATTTGATCATAGTCTAACGTTTGAACCCATGAGGCATAATCAATAATTTGTGCAACGACATCGCGCGGAGTCCTATCTTTCTTTAACTCGATGATAGTCAAATCGCCAACCGAATTGATTGCCAGCATATCTATTATTTTTCCATAGGCCGTATAAACTTGCCGGCCAATCAAAAGCAGACCGGGATCAATAATCCTTATATCCCGATTAATAACCTCTTCTAATTTATTTTCCGTTTCCATTTTTGAGAATGAGAGACGCTCCACACCCCCCGAAATCTTCCAAATCCCAACTTCAAGCGACATTCTGTCACACCCTTTAAAAGTTTAGTTTTGATGAGACAAAAAAAGCAATGGATCATCCCCATTGCCTCTGGTCGTGTTCCTGCTTCCTTCACTTTAATTATAAAGTTTTTTCCAATGAATTTGTAGACTGCTCTTTTGGAGATTTCTCGCTTATACTGGTGGATACAAATCCAGAACAGAAAGGGTGGACCGCGTATGAATCATCCGACCGAGGTCTTGGACCGGGGGCCTTTTTTTCATGGGACAAAAGCAGAACTGAAGATCGGCGATTGTCTGGAGCCGCTGCACCTATCCAATTATCAGAACAAAATATCCAATCATATCTATTTCACCGCAACCCTGGAGGCGGCGAAATGGGGGGCTGAACTAGCCGCCGCTTCCACCGCCTCCAAAGAACGAATCTATATCGTCGAGCCTTTAGGGGAATTCGAGAACGATCCCAATGTCACCGACAAGAAGTTCTCCGGCAACCCGACACGCTCCTACCGGTCGAAGTCCCCCTTGAAAATTGTAGCGGAGCTGGGCTCCTGGGACAGACATTCCGAAGAACAAATCAATCAAATGCTGGCCTCTCTTCAAAGGCTGCGGGAGCAGGGCAAGGCTGTTATTTATGATTAACTGATTAAGGAGGGTTCCGATGAGTCCGGAAGAGATCCGACGAATCATTGAGAAGTACGTGAGGGCCTACAATTCTTTCGATGTCGAAGGGATGATTCAGCTGTTGCACAAGGATATTGTGTTCCGCAATTTCTCCAATGGCGAACTTCAGACCGTCACCAGAGGAACAGAAGCGTTCAGAGAATTGGCAGAACAGTCCTCCCAAATGTTCTCCAGCCGTCGTCAGACCCTTACAGCTTACAGGGCTTCCGGTGACCAGGCTGAAGTGCAAATTGATTATGAAGGAAGACTGGCCATCGATTTGCCCAACGGATTAAAAGCTGGAGATACCCTGCAGCTAAAAGGAAAGTCCGTATTTGAAATTAAAGAAGGCAGGATAGCATTGATTGAGGACTACAGCTGATTATTGGATCGAGTTCATCAGTTCGTAGAAGAATTCGGGTTTATGAGTTTTATTAAGACTATACCAAGCATCTAAGGTTTTTGGAGAGAATACATCCAGCGCTTTTAGAACATGAACAGAAAACTCCAACGGAGCCACTCCGGCTGCGGTAATCAATTTCCCGTCGGTGACAGCAGCTTCCGCTTTGTAATACTCTTGGCCCGAGTAAGAAGGGCATATCATTTTAAGATAGGATAGATCATTGCTTGTGTGCCAACGTGAATCCAACATTCCGGCTTGAGCAAGTCCCAAGGTAGCACCGCAAATTGCTCCCACTGCCACCCCTTCCTTTAAACATCTCTCGGCAATTTGCAGTATAGGTGCGTGAACAGCCTCTAACCATGTATTTCCGCCCGGTAAAACCAGTGCCCCTATGCCTTTAATGGCGCACTCATCCACATTAATATCAGGCACTATTTTCAAGCCGCCCATTGTAGTGATTGGCGTTCGATCTACTCCAACGGTGACGATTTTTATTGGAGCCAGTGCCGGTCTGAAATATCTTCCAGAGTTCAGTTCAGCGGTTAAATAACCGACTTCCCAATCGGACATGGTATCCAACACATAAAGATAAACCGTACGATTCATGTTCAGGTCCCCTTCTAAAGTTCGTTTGGTTACAGCAGCCTTGCATCGGCAAGGACCGGTTATCCTCATCATAAAACAACTTCACTGACAACTGCCGTCAGTGAAGTTGTTAACCTTTGTAATATTCCATTAACTCTGACGCAATCTCTACCAGTCTATTCTTTAGATTTTGCGGCTCTATAACTTGAACCGATTTCCCATAACGAAGAATGATATACGGAATATGTGTATACAGAGATTCTTGCTCAACTAGAAAAGTAGCTTGCGTGGGTGTGCGTTCCTGTAAATAATGCTCCATAAACCAATGAATGCATAAGTCATCCAAAGCTTCTGCCCTGCCCTCAATAATCAAAGAGGTGAATCGGGAGGAATCGGCAGGTTCTGGGAACAGACTGTTCATCAGAAAAGCACGCGCCGAAAAGTCACCGGGACGCCTAAATGATAATGACGTGCGCGTAATGTTCAAAATTCGTTCTACCCGGAAGCAGCGGATTTCATTCCGCAGGTGACAAAATGCCTATGAGAGCTTTGATATTCCCAAGATCGTTTATGATAGTTTTGAACTCGGCGATGCTCCATTTGCCCAATGGTTGGAAAAGAGTAAATTACATGAAGTATTAAACTATATCAGAAGCCTTGCACCTATTAATAAGACTTTAGGCAGATGTGACTTGAAGGAGGACTGTATGAACTATATATGGTTTAGTTACGAAAAGCCAATCTTAGATCAACTACCTCACCCGTTTACAGAAGCGGCAATATTACTCAACCCTTTTATCCAAATGCCTGTAGGTTGGACTGACTCAAAAGCTAGAAGTGAATATGATCATGTATATCCTGATTTAGAAGAGTCCATTCAACTTGGTAGGCCTAAACCTTGGAAAGAAGTCATGCAAGATACTGGAATACAATCTTATGAAGAACTCGTTATGGCGTTGAAGACATCTATCTCAGCATTAAAGAAGGAGTTTTCTCGCCCAGATTTAGCTGCCTTATTAAATAACAATCTACATAAAGACCTTTATTATCCTCGAGAAGACAAAATATCCGAATTTTTGATTTCGGACATTCTTGATGTATTTAGTTCTTCGGGGGCTGATACAATAATATATTCTGACCCGATTTTAGATCAGGATGGTACGCTGCTCATTAATAATGTCACAGCTAAAGAGATATGTGAATTAGCACCAACTGAGATAATACTAACAGATGAAGGAATGCAATTTGCATTCTTAAGTGTTTATGACTCATTCATAACGGTGCTTCTCTCTAAAGAGAAAAAACTAAAAGAAGTTATCGATAAAAAGAAATGGGAAGCAGTGATTTGTAAACCAAAAACATATTAGTTGGTATTTTTGAAAATTTGTTTAGGTGGAATTGGCCCCTCTCCTGCAGAAACCATTCTATCTCCCGCAGGCCGTTATCATAGATACGAAAGAAGTAAGCCCACATGTTGCTGGCTCCGTCTCTGTAATGACTTAAAGATGAATCGAAGATTTTTTTATTTTGACTGTCGAAGGTTCACGTTCCGCCTTGCTTTTGCGCCAAAAAGAGATATAAATCATGTATCAATTTTTCTTTCCGATCAAAAAATGCCTGCCCTTTGCCTGCATCGTCTGATCTTCCGCCTGCTTGCGCAAACAGCACTGCTTATACTTTTTCCCGCTTTCGCAAGGATATGGGTCATTTCTTCCTGTCATGTTATCGCTCTCTTTCATCAACTGCGATATAGCAAAGGTTCCTGTTTGTTCGCTTTACAAATCGAGTCTACGTGCAGCTGATTTTGTAGAACTTCTCGAAGACGCAGCCGTAACTAAAGGTCGTTTAGCAAAAAATATTCCGGCTTCAAATCAGTTTTTATTTTTGTAAACATTGATTAAAGACTTGTTGGAGATCTAAACCTAATTCTTCAAATTGAGATTCTAAAGTGAGCAGATCAAGATACGCATTTTTGTTATAATAATACATTTTAATGTTCTCTTTTTTAGCACCTTTATAATGCACTTCCCTCTCTTTTAACTCTAACAAATCTTTAGATGGATCCATTAAGAGCGGTACTCTTGTTTGAGCATTAATATAAAGACTGACAACATGATTGGCAACATTACTATCCAATCGGCCAATTCTTTTAATTTTGAATTTAACCCCTTTGTCGTTTTTGTCCATTTCATACAAAGCACCATTATTATAAGAGACATAATTTGTTCCATTATTCAACTTAGCAAATTGATCATTCTTATTTTTGACTGACTCAGACATATATGTATGTGTGGTAATGATTACTCCATGAAAACTTTCTTTCTAATGAAAGTCCAAAATCAAGAGTAATGCTCCCATGCTCATTTGTTGTACAGAAATCAAGTAATTCAGTAGGGGAAATCATTTTTCTCCTAACGTCCCAGTAAATATCATCATTTCCTATACTTCATCTATACATATTATTTCCATTTCCAATTATATCAGATTGCAAAATAAGTGTTCCTAATGATTCATTTCGATTAGGCGCCGTGTCACCCTTTTTTAATATTCTTATAACTAGATCACAAACTTGAGATATTAATATTGCCTTCGTGCCCCCTTTGAAGGTTCAATCTCAAAGACGTCACCAAACATAATAGGTTCAAACCTTTTGTTTATGCTCTCATCTAATAGTTGAATTTTACGTAGATCCCTCACATGTTGCTCTGTTTCATAATCCCATATCTTATAAGGCAATCTTTGAATTCTACCTAAGTTATTATGTATATCCTCCATTTGATTAATATTCTCATTCAAAGATTTGTCGAACCTACGCAGATTTTCTTATTTGTTGACGTCAACTGCCCGATACTTCAATGGAACAGGGAGCAGCGCCGCGACGACCTGCTCCCTGTTCTGGTTGAACTATAGTTTCCTGATAGTTTAGATAAAAACCGAATCTATCCAATGTCGGTAGCCCGGTATTGTTATATTATTTATTTACATTAACTTAATCTTATGGATTATTACCTGCTGCTACCACAACCGAGAAAACACCACTATCATCGTGTTTCAAGATAACAATGAAGGTACCAGGCTTTAATTCGGAATCAAGAATTCCAGCGAAATCATAAAATCCTTTTAACCGATCTGAAAGGATTTTACTCTCATACTGAATGACATCACGGCCCTCGTCAGCTTTATATTCTTTGACCTTGACAGCGTCACTTGGAATGACTGAGGAATACTCATTTAATGCTTCCTCTGCAGTGCGATGTTTCGAATCCGTAGCTTCAAACGACAAGGTTACATTGTTCGCTGTATTTTTCTTCGTCACATCATCTTCTGAATACATTACGAGAACAGTATTGTTCTGATAAGAGCTGATTCCTGCTTCACTGTCGTTCTCATCGGCTCCCCGAACTTGCTCGATAACCTCCTTGGTATCCCCAAGACCTCCTGCTTTGGTAATCAAAGGAGCTATAGAAAGGGCTTGTTCTTGGGCCGGATCTGGTGTGTTTACAGTTTCTGCATCTGTATTAGCTGTTTCAGTTGCAGCAATCACATTCTTTGCGATCTCATCAGTTTTTCCAGTCCCTATACTCTCGTTGGCTGATCCACCGCAGCCAGCTACAGCAACTGATAAAGTAATAAGTCCAACTAAAAAAAACATTTTCTTTTTAAAACTCATAATCCAACCCCCAGCTTTATTTATACAACTCTACGATTGTAACATAATTCTGGTTAATTTTCCCTGTTTTTGATAGAATAGGATTGTTAACAGAATACCATGCGGTTTTTCTAATTTCATACCTTTAGACTCCAAAAATAAGTTTTAAACTGACCTAGAAATTGAAACAGCGACAGAAAAGGACGAGAAAATAAAGTCTCCTAGACTGTCGCTGTCTCTTTAAACTAACGTTCTCCGTTAGCGCAATGAGGGACAATTCCTATCTGATACTTGTCTTCGTAAATTAGTATACCAGGAAAGACCTTTAGAAATGGCTTTATTTATCTCGGATGTTATATTTTTTCCGGAAATATTTGAGAGGCTCGGCGCGCATCGCCAGGTTCCACCATTTGGCTTCTGCTGGCGTTTGATCAGCCCTGCCCGCTCCAGTACCTTAATAAGCCCCAATCGACGCAACCAACTACGTATCGAAGATAATTTTAAAAGGGAAAGCCATCACTGGCTTTCCCTTTTCACACGATGAAACCTATCTAAGCCGTTTGTAGAGATAACGCAGGTCTTGCCACATCACCAAATGATAAGGTACTACTACTAAAAGATATCTCACCTTGACTAAAATGGGACGTATAAATCCGAGTTTTACTGTCTATTGTCGCTGCATTCCCAACTCCAATTATAAAAGCTTCATAAGATATATTCTGAAGGCCGGCATTTCCATTTAGCATTTGACCAAAACCTTGGTAACAAGTCTTAGAGATATCTTCTAATTGATTTCTTGTCATTGATGGAGCCCCCATGGATCCGGGCTGGCGGGATCTCTCGTCAATACGGAATTTGAGAAGATCTATTGAGTCTGTGGCAAGAAGCTTCACCGTGACATCAAATCCACTTTTATTTAAAGTCATAATGTCATTCTGTACCCCTCCAAGGGTTACACCCTGAAGAATAACCACAAGGTCTTTCTGTCCCTGAGAAGTAAGCACATCTATCCATTCATATTTGATGGCCTCTTCAAGCAAGTATGAAGTTGTTTTCCACAACAGGGTTGTAGGAGATTGCTCAGTATTATTTTTAACTAGTGGAGGTATGAAGAAATGACCATTAATGATATCTTTGTCCACGCTGCAGATCTGCGCATTTGGATATTTTCGTACCTCGTCCCTAAGGAAAGTGCTTTTACCTATAGATGGAGGACCATAAAGAACGACAGCTTTAGGCAGGTTATTCCTCTCCTCGCATTATATCTTGTTCAATATCACGTTCAATTTGCTTGAAGGTTGTCCCAAATGGTATAAAAATTACATCTAAATTCCGAGGAGGAATGGCATCGTAATCTTTCAAAGAAAGGATCATATGCCCAATGTGGACCGCGACCAATGCCTTCATTGACTCCAAGGTATCCCCCTTATATTGTGAGGTCAGCCTTGCCAATTCCTTAGAGGCATAATCGGCAATTTCGAATAATTCATTATCAGAAGTCTCGTTCTGTAATAAAGTAATTGGAGTAAGGTACTCCCTAGACGGTTTCATGGCTAACTTTTTGTCCATAAAACGCTGACGACGAGCCCCTTTATCAACTCTCACTACGGCTTCACGAGCTTTATGCCTTAGACCTAAAACCTTATTACCAACTATCACTACAGCTTCACCAGTTTTGTCATTGGTAGCAACCTTAGAGTCAGAAACAACCCATCCTTGTTTCACTAATGCCTCTAAACTAGTTAATTGTTTAGTCATAGTTCCTACCTCCTCTAATGGTGTTACTTATACATAAGTAGTTTCAAATTCCGCCCCGTATTCTGTTACCCGCAAATAGCTTTTTAAACAATAGCAAACGGAACTTTCCGTCGTTTGGAACCGTTGGCTACTCGTCGGAGATGCTGACTACTTCCATTTTATCACAGTGTTTAGGGTTGGGCGATACGAAATCACGAAGTTTCTACGGAATACTTTTCAGCAAACTTAGGAACGATTTGGACGGACGGCCTTAGCGGTAGTGTCTGTCAGCAGACGGTTTAATCCAAATATGTAGCAAAAAATAATTTTGGTGCTACATAGATTATGTCTCTATTGGGTAGTTCAGATAAGACTTAAAATTAAGAAGATAACTTGGAATTTATCTACTTGATTCCATCAGTTTTTAGTGCATCCATAAACTTTTTTAAAACTCTTCTGGCTTGGTCTATATCCGCAATAGTGTTTTTATTAAAGCGGCTATCAGCCCATGATGTCTTGCCCACAGAACGTACGAGTAATTTTCCATCGTTAATTAAATAGTAATTCGTTTCCCTGAAATTTCCACTGACGTTTTCAGTAGTTTTCTCAAATCCTTCATTCATATCTAAGAGCTTTTGTATGACATCTTTCGTTAATCTCATTATAATTTCCCTCCTCCCATGCGGTGCTCACATTATATAAAAACATTTAAACGCTAACTCCATAAAATTAAAAGACTCAAAGTTAGCCAAATTCGAGTTGGAAGCATCGATTACGTTAATCTGCCCGTTAGCTTAACAATGATGTGCAGTTTAAAACTTTGTTTTGGCTACACTAATCACTATTAAAAAAGGAGACGCGAACCACTCGCGTCCCCATTTCGTCTCCAACCTACTCTCTCACTACTCACAAACCCTTATATACCAAGGAACAAACAGCCTCCACATGCACCGTCCATGGAAACATATCCACCGGCTGCACCTCCACCGTCCGGTAGCCCCCGTCTTCCAGCACCCGCAGGTCGCGGGCCAGAGTGGAGGGATTGCACGAGACGTAGACCACGCGCTCCGGCTTCATCTGGAGGATGGTCTCCAGGAGGCGCGGGTCGCAGCCTTTGCGGGGCGGGTCGACGACGATGACGTCGGGGTCGACGCCCTGCTCTTTCCAGGCGGGGATGACATCCTCTGACGCTCCCACCTCGAACACTACGTTCTTCATCTCATTCAGTCTCGCATTGGCGCGGGCATCCTCGATGGCCTCGGGAACGATTTCTACGCCGTACACCTGACCGGCATGCTGCGCCAGGAAGAGCGAGATGGTGCCGATGCCGCAGTAAGCGTCAATGACGGTCTCGCTGCCGGTCAGTCCGGCATAGGCGACAGTCCGGTTATACAGCACTTCGGTCTGGACCGGGTTCACTTGGTAAAAAGATCGCGGCGAAATCGCGAACTGCACTTCGCCGATATAATCGTAGATCACATCCCGTCCCCACAGCACCCGGGTCTCCGGGCCGAAGATCACGTTCGTCTCCTTGGTGTTGACGTTCTGGCAGATGCTGACCACATCCGGTAGCGCTTCGCGGATGCTTCCGATCCAGGCGTCTGCGTGCGGAATGTCCCGCCCGTTGGTGACCAGGACGAGCATCATCTCGCCGGTGCGGAAGGCTTTCTTCACAACGACATGCCGCAGCAGGCCGCGGCCGGTCTCTTCTTGATAGGCGGAGATGCCGAGCTCGCGCCCGAGCCGCTTGACGGTGGCGACCACCGCATCGTTATGCTCATGCTGAATCAGGCAGGTCTCCATGTCGACAATCCGGTGGCTGCCCCGCGCATAGAAGCCGCCGACCAGCCCGCCTTCGGCTGCGCCGATCGGGACCTGCGCCTTGTTGCGGTAGCGCCAGGGCTCGTCCATGCCGAGAGTCGGCAGGACGGTTACACTGCCGCCTGCCTCATTGGCTTCGTCAGCCGCAGACTCCGCCTTGGCTACCTGGAGCTTGCCGATCCGCTCCAGATTGTCCACGACAAGCTGGCGCTTCCAGGCAAGCTGGGCGGCGTACTCCATATGCTGGAGCTGGCAGCCGCCGCATTGATCGTAGATCGGGCAGGGGGGCGCGATCCGGTGCGGGCTGGACTCGACCAGCTCCAGCAGCTTGGCGTAGCCGTACTGCTTCTTGGTCTTAAGCACCTTGGCCCGGACCTTCTCCCTGGGCAGGGCTCCCTGCACGAAGAGCGTATAGCCGTCGGCACGGCCGACGCCTTCGCCTTCGTGCGTCAGTCCGATGATGTCCAGGAGGACCTCATCGTTCTTGGCGACAGGCACGCCCGCCGGCGCCGCGGCGGGCGCCGTCCGGCTGCGGTCTGCGCCGCGCTGTGCCGCCGGTGCGGCTGCGCCTCCCCGCGCCGGAGCTGCGCCGCGGCGGCCCGGGCCGGTCCGCTCCGCGCCGCCCGCTGCCGCCATTCCGGCGCGCTCCGGGGCGCGCCCACTCTGGCCGCCTCCGGCGGCCGCTCCGCCCCGCTCGTTCCGGGGGCGGCCCTGCTCAGCCCGGGACCCGGCCCGGGCGCTATCGTTCATCCCGCGGCCGTTCTTGCGGCCGCTGCGGTGATTATTCATGATTGTACACTCATTTCTGTATCGTTCTGCGCCCATCGTGCTGCGCTCACGGCCAGATTCCTCCGGCCTTCTTCCATTATAGCCGATATTTCATCTTCCTACTGATTTTCGCAGATCCGGCAACGACAAAACCTCCAGTTCTCGAACGGCGGACTGGAGGAATCAACAAACCTTCGTATGAATAAGTACAGCTGCACACACCAGAGCGGTTCGCGTCCTGGACGTTTCTCCTTCTCCTGCCTAGACCTCTGTCGTTCGCTCCCTGCTGCCGTTCCGCCCTGTGCGGGAGAACGGCAGCATAGCCTTGCCTTACAGGCTGTTCGCGAAGACGTTCAGATGCGAAGGAAGCATCCGGAACTTGCCCGGCAGGGTGCCTCCGAGCTCCCCGTCGAGATTGAGCTGGACATAGCCCGGAGAAGTTACCTCCATCGCGTCGGTCCGGAAGTAGACCACTTTCTTGTCCGAGAGATGGTCTCCCCGCAGCGCCAGCGTTACGAGGCGGATAAACTCCGCCAGATTGCATTTCTTCAGCGCGATGACATCGAACAGGCCGTCGTCGATGCGGGCATCGGGCGCAAGCTTCTCGAAGCCGCCTACAGAGTTCGTGTTGGCGATGAGGAACAGCATGAACTCGTCATGGATCATGTCCTGGCCGTTCGCGCGGATCTCCAGTTCGGTCGGGGAGAGGCTGGCCATTTTCTCAATCCCCTTCAAATAGTACGCAAGCTGCCCGATCATCGTCTTCAGCCGGCTCGGCACCTCATAGGTCAGTTCCGTCAGCGACCCGCCTCCGGCGATGTTGATGAAATAGCGGTCATTGGCCTTGCCGAGGTCAATCACCCGCTGCTTCTGCCGGATAATGAGGTCACAGGATTCTTCCCAGTTCTTCGGAATTCCCATAGCCCGCGCAAAATCATTGGTCGTGCCCAGCGGCAGCACGCCCAGCGGGGGCAGATTCGGCTTCTCGGCCATGCCGTTGATGACTTCATTCAGCGTGCCGTCTCCGCCCGCAGCGATAATGAGATCGTATCCCCGCTCCACAGCTTCCGCGGCCGCGCGCGTCGCGTCGCCTTCTCCGGTCGTGGCATGGCAGGAAGCCTCAATGCCGCCCTGGTCCAGCCGCTGCAAAATATCGGCCAGACGCTTTCTGACTTCCTCCCGCCCGGAGGTGGGATTGTAAATCAATCTTGCCGTTTTCATTCCCGAAACGCCACCTGTTCATAGAATAGGCAACGGTGTAGAGTTGCCGATTCCAGAATAATCGCCAATCCGTCCGTTTTGCCGACTTCCTGATTATAACCAATTCACTGGGGGACAATCAATCTTTCGGAAGCCGTGATAGAAAGAGGCTGCCCCTGCGGACGCTAAATCCGCTCCAGCAGCCTCCCGATCTGGCTCTCCACCCAATCCGCAAGCCGCGGATGGGGCAGCAGCGTCCGGCCGGAATAGCGGTAATCGAGCCCTTCAAGTCTTGAAGGAATGACGGTCTTCGTGAAATAGCCTTCGCTCAAAAATATCGGGGCCACCAATACCCTATGCCCCTGTCCATTCCAATATTCCACTTTGTCCCGGACATCGTTCGGGTTCAACAGCGCGTAGTCGGCGGAAGAGACGCCGCTCTCCGCACGCACGCGGTCCGCCAGCGAAGCCATGCCGCGCTGCCACCGCTCGCGGAAGCCGTCATGGACACTTCCGTGCCCGATGAGCAGCACCGTCTCCCGCTCGGGTTCCTCCGACAGCTCCCGCGCCTTATCCCAGACCATCTCCGCGATAATGGGATCATCGTCGACCGGATCGCCGTAATGAATGCGCGCCGAGACCTCGAACCGTTCCAGGTCCGTCTCGCGTCCGGGCTCGGGCTTCACGCCGAGCGCGTAGGCGATCTCATCCACATGCGTGCTTCCCGAAGAGACAAAGAGGGGAATCACGAGAATATCCGTGACTCCCCGGTGCTCCAGATCGCTGACGCCATCCTGAATAGACCGCCCCGCCACCAGCTCCAGAAAAGAAACCGCGGCCGGCAGCTTCCGGCCTTTAAGCGCGCCGGCCACGGCCTCTTCCACAATCGACACCCAGGACAAGTCGCGCGACCCGTGGCTGATGACAAGGACGCCCGGCCGGACAGAGGCGTTCATCTCTTAACGCCCCAGCCGGTCCAGCGTCATCTTGTAGCCGTCGTTGCCATAGTTCAGGCAGCGCTTCACGCGGGAGATCGTCGCCGTGCTCGCGCCTGTCTCCGCTTCGATCTGGTTGTAGGTGCAGCCCTTGCCGAGCATGCGCGCCACCTCCAGACGCTGGGACAGCGACTGAATCTCGTTCACCGTGCACAGGTCGTCGAAGAAGACATAGCATTCTTCCATATCTTTTAAAGTTAAAATCGCTTCAAACAGTTGATCGACGCTCTTATCGTTAAGCTTCTTGAGCTGCATCGTGTATCATCCCCTATTGTGACTTATCTGCCTCTACTATATTGCAACGAAGCGGTTTTTTCAAGCATTAACGGTTTATCGCAGTAAAGAGCGAAAATGGCGGACATTTGTCCATTCCACGCGCACACCCCTTCCTCGCGCCTACCTGTTACAGTCATCGTACTGCAAGGAGCCGCTGCTCCGCCGCCTCATCTGTACGACGTTCAAAAACCATCGTTTTCAAGCTTGGTCACGCTTTCTTCAAAATCCGGCTTTCGCGCTGGGCATCCGCCCTTTTCCGCTCCTATCCCGGCTTCACCCGGGCGTATGTCTATACCTTATGTTCGCCCATGACATACAGTAAAGTAAATTCAAAGGCAAAGGAATGTGATCCCATGGCTCAGCATTACCATCATCACTCCCGCCGCAGCGTCCGGGCTTTGTCCGAATCCTATCCGGGTTCGCCGTATCCGGGCATCGGCCCTTACGTGCCGGCTCCCCCGCCTCCGGGCGCTGCGGCGCTGCTTCCCGCCGCCGGCGCGGAAGCCGCAGAAGCAGCTCTCGAAGCGGCTCCGACCAAGAGCGGTCTGCTCGGCGGACTCGGCAACCTGCCCAACATGGACCAGATCAAGGGAATTCTCGACCGGGTAGGCGGCATCGACGGCATCGTCAGCTCGATGGGCAAGGTGCAGAAAATGATGCAGGGCTTCCAGCAGATGGCCCCGATGGTCAAGCTGCTGATGGGCGGCTTCGGCAAAGGCGCCGCCGCTGCGGCGGGAGCCGGCGCAGCCGGACTGCTGGCCGCCGAGGAGGATTCTGCGCTGTACGCGCCTAAGCGTCAAAAAAGACGCTCCTCTTCCAAGAAGCGTCCTTCTTCTTCATCCGGCCGGCGGCGCAGCGCTCCCGCGGTCCGCAAACGGCGCCGCTGACAGAGCGGCGCCGCTCTTCTTACGGCCCCGGCCCGCCTCCCGCCTATTTGAACCAGCCCCGCCGCTTGAACGTCAGAATCATCCCGCCGCCAAGGAGCAGCATCAGTCCCAGCACCGCAAAATAGCCGTATCTCCATTTCAGCTCCGGGAGCACCTCGAAGTTCATGCCGTAGATGCCGGCGATCAGCGTCAGCGGCATGAAGATCGTCGTAATGACCGTGAGCGTCTTCATAATCGTATTCATCCGGTTGGAATTCAGCGAGATGTAGCTGTCGCGGAGATCCGCAGTCATCTCCCGGTCGGCTTCGATCATATCGGCGAGCTTCAGCAGATGATCATGGATGTCGCCAAAATAAATGCGCTCCTCCCGGTTCTGCTGCACATGCGTAGAATTGACGACCCGGTACATGAGATCGCGCATCGGCACAATCGTCCTGCGCAGCTTGAGCAGCCGGGAGCGGACATCGAAGACCTGGGCCAGCAGCGTATTCACCGCTTCCTCGGCGCCCTTGTTCTCCAGCTCGGCCAGTTCGTCTTCAATGGCGTACAGCGTCGGAAAGTACCGGTCCACCAGCTTGTCGATCACCGTATAAGCCGCTGCCACCGGCGTGCCCGACCAGCCCTCCCGGTGCTCGATGCTGCGGATGACCTGCTCCCAGGCCTCGTCGATTCCCGCCTGCCGCTGCAGGTGAAAGGACACCAGCAGCGACGGGCCGAGAAAGAGATCCACCTCTTCCGCTTGAAGCGTCGCTTCATTCAGCGCGTGCAGCACGAAGAACTGAACCTCCTCATAGTAATCCAGCTTCGGCCGCTGCAGCACATGCAGGCAGTCCTCGATCGCAAGCTCATGAAAGTGGAAGCAGGTGTCCAGCAGCCGGGTCTCTTCCGGGACAGGCTCCGAGAAGTCGGCCCAGATCCAGGCGTAATCATCCAAAACAATCCGCTCCAGATTCAGGCCGGTCTGCACCCGGCCTTCGTGCGTGATGGCAAGCGTCCGTATCATCTGTCGTATCCGACCTCCAAGATTGCCTTAGTTGTTATAGGCCCCCACAAGAACATACTGAAGGGAATCCGCCAGAATGGTGTGGGGGGCGGTGTCTGCGGTAAAAGTTCCTCCCGCCTTCGCTGCTCCCGGTTGCATCGGGATGTCCAAGTAGGTGAAACTCGAATCCTGTACATAAACGTGCAAATATAGCTGGTCCTTTAAAATTGTAGAGGTCCCCTCGTTCGCCACAGTCAATTGAACATTAGCTACGCGAATGCCGGATGCGTTGGTCCGGGTAACCGCAGAAGCCTTAAGGGGTCGGATATCCGGATTCAGTTTATCGGATAGAAAGTGCAGCTCATCCATGACCACGCCGGACGGCAGATACGCAGGGTCCACATTCAGCGCTGCCATTCTTTTGGAAGCGTCCCACTTCGTACCGATGTGAAAGGAAGACGTAATCACGCTCAGCGGAACAAACATGCTTCCTTTATACAGAGCAGGAGCCGTATCCATCTCGGATGACGCCCCGTTGATCTCCGCCTTTTTCGAGCCTATCTTCATTTTTATGGTGTAGAATTTGACTTTGGCCTCTTCCCCGTAATTTTTCCTTGTAATGACTGCCGTTTTGCTGTCAGAGTTGTAGGAGACATCCGCGGACAACAGGTTGGACAGGCTTCGCAGAGGCACCATCAAGCGGTTCTCTTGATCCACATACGGAGCCACAGGAGAAGTATAGACCACATAGAACTGATTGAGCTTCAGCAGTACCGGTGAATTCAGCGCAGAACCGTTCAGCGCAGAACCGTTCAGCGCAGAATTGTTCCATGCAGAACCGGAGGCCGAGGCGGAGAGAGCCGGAACCGAGACTAGAGCAGCAGCCAGAACCAGCAGCATCCGCATTTTGTTCAACAAATGGGCCCACCCTCCTTCAAGAGTTATTCCTTAGGAATATACCCCTGTTTATCTATGGATTATATGGACCTTTTGAACCAACTTTCACGGATAAAGGCGAAGATCCGGCAGATACGAAGAAGAAAAGGAGCGTCCGAAAGACGCCCCTGTCCTGTTGCTTTATATCCCGAAGCTCCCACGGCAGCCCGCCCATCAATACCGCTCCAGAATCGTCCAGACAATCCCCCGGTTCTCCGCATCCTGCTTCGGATAGACCAGCGTCGCCCGGATCCGGTTCTCTTTGTCGTAGTAGACTCTCGCGTCCAGGCCCTGCTCATGGTTGTAGGGCTTCTTCACATATTCGCTGCCCAGCTCCCGGTCGGCATCCTCCAGCGTCTTCAGCGGCTTGCCGTTGATGCTGGCTTTCACCGTCTCCGAGATCAGTTGAATCTTGGTTACTTTGCCCGTCGACTCATCGCTGACCAGCATAAGCCCGTCATAATACCGGTACGTCTTGCCGCGTTCGGTCCGGTTCTCATAGTCCGGATTCGGCTGCAGGCCGGAAGCGTCCAGACGGTCCGCCGGCCCGCCTATGCTCAGCCCGCGCACCTCTGCTCCAGTCAGATTCGTAGTGCTGACCGAGCGCTCCTGCCAGGCGTTCCGGGCATAGCCTCCGATGGCTACGACCAGAATCAGAAGGACCGTTGCGCCGAACAACAGCCATTTCAGACGGCCATACTTCCTCATTCGTGAATCCCCCTGCTCTCGCTGTACTGCCAAAAAAAGGCCCCGTCCTTCACTCATCCGTGAATTTCGGCGCCGCCTTGCATTGAATCGACACTAGAAGAAAATCTTCGTGATAATGCCCGCCAGTACGGCGGTAATTGGAATGGTAATGAACCAGGTGACGATGATTCGTCCGGCCACTCCCCATTTGACGGCGGAGAACCGCTTGGCCGACCCTACGCCCAGAATGGCGGAGGTAATGGCATGGGTGGTGCTGACCGGCAGATGAAGCATGGTAGCCGAGAAAATAACCGATGCGGCCGACACGTCGGCGGCCACGCCGTTGATCGGCTCGATCTTGAAAATCTTTGTGCCCATCGTCTTGATAATCTTCCAGCCGCCGATTGAGGTACCCAGCGCCATGGCTGTTGCCGCCGCCAGCTTGACCCACAGCGGAACCTCCATGCTCTTCAGTTCACCCGAAGTGACCAGCGCGAAGGTGATGATCCCCATTGCCTTCTGGGCATCGTTCGTTCCGTGCGTGAAGGACTGGAAGGCAGCCGTTACGATCTGAACCGTGCGGAAGCCTTTGTTGACCGTGTGCGGACTTTGCTTGGCAAAGATCCACTTTAGAAGAGTCATGACAATATAACCGATGACAAAAGCGATAATCGGGGAGAGCACGAGGCCTTCCACGATTTCGATAAATCCGCTCCACTTCACATGGTCCGAACCTGCGCCCACATATACGGCGCCCGCAAGGGCTCCGATCAGCGCGTGCGACGACGAGGACGGAATACCGAACCACCAGGTGACCAGATTCCATATAATCGCCGCGATTAACGTGGCGATTACGATGTTGATTCCGTTGCTCAGCGTCGTCGGGTCGGCGACGCTGCCGCCGATTTTCTTCGCGACGCCCGTGAAGAGCAGGGCTCCCACGAAGTTCATGCATGCCGCCATGATTATAGCTGTCCGGGGCGGCAGCGCGCGGGTGGATACGGACGTTGCAATGGCGTTCGCCGTATCATGAAACCCGTTGATAAAATCGAAGCCCAGGGCAAGCACAATGACAATGCCCAGTACCCAAATCGAGGTATCCATATGGTTGCAAGCTCCTTACGAATTGCGCATAATAATCGATTCCAGCATGTTCGCGACGTCTTCGCATTTGTCCGTCGTCGTCTCCAGACGTTCGTACAGCTCTTTGCGCTTGATGAGCTCGATCGGGTCCTTGACCGTGTCGAACAGCGCCTTGGTGCAAATGCGCAGCACTTCATCGCCCTGATTCTCCAGGTCGTTCAGACGGATCGTATATTCGCGGATGGCCAGCAGCTTCTTCTGGGACAGCAGATGCACCGCCTTCTGAATCTCGTAGGCGCACTGGCGAAGAATGTCGGCGAACTGAATGATGTATTCGTCGGCTTCCACAAGGTTGTACATATACAGACGCGAAGCGGACGCCTCCAGTCCGTCGATGACATCATCCATGCTTGTAATCAGATCCATGATGTCGTCGCGTTCCAGCGGCGTGATGAACGTTTTGTTCAATTCCTTGATCACCGTATGCGTATACGAATCGCACTGGGATTCGTACTTCTTCATTTCTCCGGTAAACTGCTCGATGTCGCGCAAATCCGACAGGTGCTTGGCAAAGAAATCCGCCGCCTGCACAATCGTATCCGCCATGTTCTCAAGCGTTTCAAAGAAAATGTCTTTCTTCCTAAGCTTCATGTATAGTGCTCCTTTACTGGAAAATGCCTGATTTCCAACCGGTATCCGACGCTGAAAACGTCCATGAAAACGGATGACAACCCTTGTTATCTTATCACATTGAATGGGGGGAATGAAGCGGACAATTGAAATTTTAAGGTCTTCCTCAGACAATTCGCGGGATGCTCACAAAGTATCCGCTGCATTTGGACCTTATGGGATTTAATGGGGAACAGAATCATGTTCTCCCTTTACTTTTACCCGCTTTCGTCAGCTTATACCGACCTGGTTCCGGGTACTGCCGATTCAGGGGCTCAGAACCGTGACATGACTGTCGAAAGAAGGCGCATTCGGCACAATCAGCACATGGGTAACGCCCGGATACATCGGGGCTTCGGTTCCGTTCTTTACGATCCGGATGATGTCGCCCGGACGCCGGGCCCATTGTCCCCGGATGACTTGTCCGCGCTGGAAGAGCAGCGCATCTCCGCCCACTTCCGTATCCACAGCCAGCCGCCCGGCCTCGTCGAGAACTTTGTGGTCCGCACCGATCACCAGCACATTGGTCGCCGTTACAGGAGCCTCCGTTCCCCGGTCCAGGTGGGCCTTGCCGTTCACAGAGCGGGCATAGACGCGGCTTCCGGCCTCGTATTTGTAGGCTACCGTGTAGTTCTTTAATTGAAAATAAAGCGAGAAGCCGGACGCCGGCTCCCCCCCTGCCGGAAGATAATCCGGGTTGGTGAAGGTATAATCCGGAACATCGGCCGGCGCGGCCAGGCCCAGCTTCTCCGCCCCCGAGCGCAGCAGCGCTTCGTTCGTATATAAATTATGCGGCGCCTTGCGGCTCTTGTCGCGCCAGAAGTACGGCCCGGCCTTCCCGATCTCATCCATATCGTCCCGTCCGCCGGCTTGCAGAAGGGCGTAGGCGGCCGGACTGCCGCCGGCATGGACCGTTACCGCGCCATAGCTCTCGCCCAGATCCAGCAGATAAGGCCGGATGCTCCGCACCGGGCCGATCTCGGGAATGCCCGGCCGGCTCTGATAGATGGCGATCAGCCGCGTAATGCCGCCTTCGGCCAGCACCTCGTACAAGAGATCCGCCTGGCTTAATCCGGACTGCGGCCGGGCGGCAGGCGCATTGTTGATCATCACGGCCAGCGGACGCGGCAGCGGGAGGCTGTCCGCCGGAAGACCGGTGAGTCCCGAGAGCGGGGCGGGCTCTGGCGGTTCTGCCGGAAGCGGCCCTGCGGAGCCCGGCGGAGAAGCTTGCGCGATGACCGGAGCGGAGGCCGTAACAGATGGCGGATTCCCGCCCTGGTCCGCGTCCGGCCGGCCGCATGAGACCAGCGGCAGGGCAGCCAGCGAGAGGATGGCGAGCGTTGAAGCCGGGCGAAGCAGACGGCGTGCGAGGTGCATAGGGATAAGCTTCCTCCTTCAAGAACGGCAGGGGCCGTTCGCATTCTTCTTCCATTTAATCACAGGTACCGGCGTTTGTCCCGCAAGCATACCAAAAAACCGCAGCGCGGGTTTCCCCGGCTGCGGCCGTTCAATTCGGCCGGTCAGGGCCTTGGCCCCCGGTCCGTCAATCCAGCATCCAGCAGTTCAAGCTGAGTGTACCGTACTGGTACGCCTGAATCATCCGTCTTGCCCGGCGTCCGTCTGCGGCTGTTCCCATGGCGTAGAAGAGCGGGACGAAATGTTCCCGGCCATAGGAAGGCACCGCCTCCCGGGCATGGGGCGCCCGCGCTGCGTAGTCGAACAGCGCCGGCGTATCCCAGCTCTCCAGCCGCTCTGCGATCCATTCGTCGAAGGCGACGGCCCAGTCGGCCGGGCGATCCTCTTCCCCGAGCAGCCGCAGGTTGTGCACCATCCCGCCGCTGCCGATGAACAGCACGCCCTCCTCGCGGAGCGGCGCCAGCAGCTCGCCGATGCCGTACTGCTCCCGGGGCTGGCGCATCGAATCGACGGACAGCGCCACCACCGGAATTTCCGCCTCCGGGAACATTTTGCTGAGAATGACCCAGATGCCGTGGTCCAGTCCCCGTCCCAGCACGGGCTGATACGGCAGATGGCCGGCATCCAGACGGTCGCAGACCGCCCGGTTCAGCGCCGCATCGCCCGGAGCATCATAGTGCAGCCGGTACATTTCATCGGGGAAGCCGTAGAAATCATGCAGCGCCGTATGCTTCTCGTCCACCGAGACCAGCTGCTCGGGACTGTCCCAGTGCGCCGAGAACACCGCGATGCCCCGCGGGCGCGGCAGGTCCCGGCCCAGCTGCTCCAGGAAACGGGTGTAATCGTTGTTCTCCATAATCAGCGTCGGGGAACCGTGTGCGATAAAGAAAGCCGGCATTCTCATCGGATGCTTCCCTCCGTATCTTTATCCGTCGGTGATCGGTTTGCCCCTCTATTGTATCGCGTTCCGGCTAAATCATCCAGTTCTGCCATTCCTGCTGGACATGCTCCCGCTCATTGATCCACTCCCGGGTCCGCTTCAGAAGCTGGCTCTGCGCCGTGCCGGACGAGAACGTATGATCTGCCTGGAAAATAATCTCCTTGTCGCACCGGCCCTCCGGCCGCGTCCAGAAGACCTTCTGGTAGAGGAAGGCGTAATCGACCGGGATGATGTCGTCGGAGGTGCCGTGCACCACCAGAACGTCGCCCCCGAACTTGCCCGCCTCCTGAAAGGGCTGAAACGCTGCAAGCGAATTGAAGTAGGCCGGCGTGAAGGCATAGCCGGCATGGTCCGCGCTTCCGGCCTTCACTGCCTGATCGTAGGCGCTGCGGCCGACGATCTTGACGATATCGTTGAACGGATAGCCGACGGAAGCCCACAGAACCAGGTTCTTGACCCGGCGGTCGCGGACGGCGGTCAGCAGCGCCACCGCTCCGCCGAGGCTGTGGCCGATCAGCGTGACGCGGGTAGGATCGACATCGGTTGCGCCCAGGCCGTAATCCAGCACCGCCCGGGTCTGGGCGATCATAGATTCCATATTCTCGGCGCCGTAGCTGCCGGTGCTCTCTCCGCAGCCGGCATAGTCGAACCGAATCACCACGCAGCCGTCCTCGGCCAGCTCCCGGGCGGCCTTGACGAACAGCCGGTCGGTGCCGATCCGGTTCCCGACGAAGCCGTGGCAGATCACGGCCAGCGGAACGCGGTTCTTGCAGCGCCCGCCTCCCCCTTCTTTAGCCGGATAATGGATGCTGGCTGTCAATTCTTCGCCGCCGTACCGGATTACGATCGCCCGTTCCATGCGCGTTGCCTCCTTGTGTTTTCGATTGAATTAAAATCCGATTGAAATACTATGAATTATAAAATTATCATATCCATGTCCTTTGTTTTTGTCAATACAAATGCCCCTCCTCCTTATGGAGAAAGGGCATGGAGCGAAGCGGTACGCGGGCTGCCGGTCTGCAAGGGAAGCAGAGGCGGGAGCTCTTGTCAGGTCCCGCCCTTACTCGTAGCTGTCGTGGAACATATCATGCGTCTCTTTGCGGCCTTCCCAATCCTTTAGCCACTGGCCGTCTTCCGCCTGCTGTTCCCACAGACTGAATCCGTCGGAAGCGCCCCAGTCCGAAGTCGCATCGTTTACGGCCGGGTCGGAAGTGCCGGGCTCCTTCACTTGGTTCTCCTGATTCATAGTCACGCAATCTCCCTTCGGCATCCGAGAATGTTGGTTGTTCTTCTACATTGTTTACCGGCGGGCCGGGATTATACGCACCCTTCCCCCCTGGCTCCCTTGCAGCATCGCATCCGGGACACGTATACTCTTAAGTAAGAATTGAACTGCTGCAACTGCAAGGATTGCTGAAGCTGGAGGGCCTGCACAAGTGACGAGCGTCAGACAAATGATTCGGGAAAATAACCGGATTCGGGAACAAATGACACCCCAGAACCGTTCTTATTATGAGGACATGATTATCGCCATGCGCGAGAGCGCAGTCGAGCCGCACCGGCGGGAAGAGCTGCTGCTGGAAGCCGCGGCCCTGCTGCTGAAGGAGCAGGGCCGCGGCCGGACCGCCAAGCAGCTCTTCGGCAGCGACCCGTCCGCTTATTTCGCCGATGAGATGGCGGCGGCTCCGCCCCGCCGTCCGATGACGCGGACGCTGCGGATGCTGCTGACCGCGTGGACGTCGCTGACGCTGCTATTCGGCGTCATCGGAGCGGCCGGCCTGCTGACCCGGAAGGACGAGAAACTCGGCGGAGAATTCGGCCATATCAGCTTGTTCACCCTGCTGGCCGTCCCCGCTGCTTCGATTCTTCTGATCGAGCTGCTGCTGAAATGGCTCGGAACGCTGCCGGACGCGGACCAACCGCGCTTGGCCGCGTTCGATTACCGGTCGCTTGGCCTCTACATCGGAGCCGCGGTTGCGCTTGTGTTCGTCGGCCTGTTCCTTGGCTCGCTCCTTCCGGTTCTTCCGCTCCCTTCCGGCGTCAGTCTTGGCTTGTTCGCCGCCGGCGTAATCCTGCTCCACCCCATCTTCCTGCGAAAGAGGTAATGTTGCCATGAGAACTGTAATCGCTGCCGCCTCCCTTCTTCTTCTGCTGCAAGCGGGAGCCTCAGGCGCCGCCGAAGCCGCTCCCGCCGCTTCCCCAAGTCCGTCTGCTGCGTCCGCCTCCTCTACCGTCACTCATGCCGAGGCCGTCTACCGGGCGGCGCTGCCGCTGCTGGCCTCCCCGGAGAAGCTGGTCCAGGCCCGCGCATACGTCAATGCCAATCTCTATGCCACAGGCAGCTATCGGGCAACGATTCTGACGCTCAAGCTGGAGAACGCCCAGCGCTATGTGCTGAACAACTGGGAGAAGCGGTTCGCCGATCCTTCCCTGCAGCGGAAGCTGGACAGCGTCTACGCCCCCGGCCTGAGCATGAGCAAGCTTGCGGACGCCGCCTTGAAGAAGGGCGACCAGGCGCTCGCTTCGATAATCACCGGCGCGAAGGAACGCGGCTATAAGCTGGAGACGGCCGAAGGCTTTTACTATCCGGTCATCGACTACTCTCTGTACAGCCAGTACAAGGCTTATGTAACGCCGGATATCCGGGACTATATCTCCATTATGACCACCGAGTCCAACCTGCCCGCCGCCAAGGACGCGGCTTTGATTATTTCCTGGGGCGATGTCGCGGCCCGCGCCTTGTCGCAGGAAGCTTTTGCGGAGACTTATCAGGGTTCCAACCGGGTTGCCAAGGTGAGGGAGCTCTACAGCATCTATGAATCCGACACGTTCTATGGGCTGAACAACACGCCGCTGTTCCACTATGACAATCTGGAGATGGATCTGGAGGCCAAGGCGGCTTACACCGCCCTGCTCGCCAAGAACGCCGGCAGCAACAGCGCTTATCTGCGCAAGCTCTCGGCCTTTATGGAACTGCTGAAGGCCAACGACTACAAGCTGACCGACGAGGTCAAGGCATTCCGGGACGGCAAGGAGTCTGCGGCCAAAGGATGACCTATGGGGGAGGCGTTGCTCGTCCCTGCCCAGACCAAAAAGGATGCTTCCCGGGCGGGAAGCATCCTTTTTCTGCGTGAACTAGCTTGGCTCTAGATCAGCATGTTGAACAGCTTGAGATCCTTATTGATCTCGATAAAATCGACGCCCTTCTGCCGCATCCGCTCAACGAGCGGGCCATAGTCGTCCGTAGACATCAGCTCGATGCCCACCAGCGCCGGACCGTTCTCCTTGTCGTTCTTCTTCGTGTACTCGAAGCGTGTAATGTCGTCGTTCGGCCCGAGCACCTCCGACAGGAACTCGCGCAGGGCCCCGGCCCGCTGCGGAAAGTGAACCATGAAGTAATGCTTCAGCCCTTCATAGATCAGCGAACGTTCCTTGATCTCCTGCATCCGGTCGATGTCATTGTTGCCGCCGCTGACAATGCAGACGACCGTCTTGCCGCGGATCTGGTCCTTATAGAAGTCCAGGGCCGCCACCGGGAGTGAACCGGCCGGCTCTACGACGATCGCATTCTCGTTGTACAGTTCCAGAATCGCCGTACAGGCTTTGCCTTCCGGTACCTTCACAATATCGTCCAGGTTCCGGGAACAGATGTCGTACGTCAGCCCGCCGACACGTTTCACCGCCGCGCCGTCCACGAATTTGTCGATCTCCGGCAGCGTCACCACTTCCCCCTGCTCCAGCGCCATGCTCATCGAGGCCGCCCCCGAAGGCTCCACGCCGATCACCCTGGTCGCCGGACTGACGGTCTTGATATAAGAGGAGACACCCGCCGCCAGGCCGCCGCCGCCGATGGTCACGAAGATATAATCCGCCGGCTCGTCCAGGCTCTCCATAATCTCCATCGCAATCGTTCCGTTGCCTGCAATAATCTTCGGCTCGTCAAAAGGATGAATCAGCGTCATCCCGTACGTAATGCAGGCCTGCATCGCTTCCTCATAGGCGTCGTCGAACGTATCGCCCTTCAGCACGACCTCCACGAATTCGCCGCCGAAGCGGCGAACCTGCTTCACCTTCTGGTTCGGCGTCGTGCTCGGCATGAACACCTTGCCGTGAATGCCGAGCGCCCGGCAGGAGAACGCAACGCCCTGCGCATGGTTCCCCGCGCTGGCACAGACGATGCCCTTCGCTCTTTCCTCTGCCGAGAGGGTGCGAATCATATGGTACGCCCCGCGGATTTTGAAGGAGCGGACAACCTGCAGATCCTCGCGCTTCAAATAGACGTTGCAGCCGTAGCGGGCCGAGAGGACCGCATCGCGCTGCAGCGGCGTGCGGACGACGACTTCCCGCAGCATATGATGCGCCCGCACAATATCCTCCATCCCTACGATCCGGTCTGTGCCTTCTCTCATGAACCATTCCCCGTTTCGCTTCGCTTTGCGGCCTGTCCATCCGCCGCTCTTTGTAAGATACTCTTCCGGGAACGATTTATCAAGCATTCTCCGCAGCGCTTACGCCTTGAATCGGGACACCGTGCCCAGCAGCCGGGCCGTATTGCGCTTGATGTCCTCCATCTCGGCCACAATGCCGCCCGAACGGGCGATGATTGCCTCCGCCTGTGCCGCAATGTTGCCTGCCCCTTCGGCGCCTTCGCTTGTCGCCACCGCCGTCTCGCTAATTGCAGTCAGCATATTGCGGATGGACGCCAGAAGCTGGGCGGACGTTGCGCTGAAATCGGTCACGAGCTCTTCGACATAGCGCGCATCCTCCGTGTACCGGGTTCCGGTGACTTCCATATTGTCGTAATCGGACAGCACCTTGCGGTCCACGAAGCCGAGAATTTCCTCCGCCCCCTCCACCAGGCTCTGGACAGCGGCAATCACGCGCCCGGTCACTTCCCGGATCTCATTGACCGTCTCCCTGGAGCTGTCCGCCAGATGGCGGATCTCCTCGGCGACCACGGCGAACCCGCGGCCGGCCTCTCCGGCCCGGGCCGCTTCAATCGAGGCGTTCAGCGACAGCAGATTGGTCTGCGACGCAATCTCCAGAATGGCCGCCGCCAGCTTCTCGATCTCGGTGATTGACCGCGAATGCTCGATGGCGCTGCGCAGCTTCTCCTGGCCCTGCCCATAGATCTGCTGCGCTTCTTCGCGGGAGCGGATCGCTTCTTCCCTGAGGCGTTCGGCGCGGCCGCTGATCGCCTTCGCCGCTTCGGCTCCGCTGTCCGCCTTCGCGGCGATAGTCCCGACCGCGCTCTCGATTTCGACCGTCGAAGCGTTCAGCTCCTGCATCGAAGCCGCCGTCTCCTCCAGCCCGGCCGACAGCTCTTCAGTCGTAGCCGATACATCATTGATCCCATCGTTCAGTTCCGCTGCATTGCGCTCCGTCTCGTTCACCGACTCGGAGATGCGGCGGGAGCCTGCGAGAATCTCTCCGATCAGCCCTTGCTGGGCAGAGAGCAGCTCGTTGAAGCCCCGGGTCAGCACCCCGATTTCGCCCTTCGCCTTCTCATCCGCTCTCACCGACAGATCGCCGTCCATGGCGGTGCGAAAAGCGGAGGCCAGGGCCGGAATCTGCTTCAGCATACTGGCGGAGACGGCGTACAGCACGGCGCCCAGCAGCACAATGAAGCCGAGGATGGAGAAGCCGAAGATCTTCTGGAACGTGCGCAGCTCCTTCTCGGCATCGCTTGCCGGCACAATCAGCGCGACTTCCCACTGGTTCTCGACTGCGGGCGCATAGGAGACATAGCTGCTGCGGCCGTCCAGCGTTGTCTTTGTTACCTGCGACCCCCATTGCATGAGCTTGTTCCCCAGCGCGCTCCAGTCCTTCCCGAGATCGGCGACATTCCGGTTCAGAATATTGGCTTCATCCGGATGATAGATAAAATTGCCCTTGCGGTCGATCATGACGGCGAATCCGCTGCCTTCATAATTGAAGGCGCCAAGCATGCCGATTACCTGGTCGATGGCGATGTCCGCTCCCGCCGCGCCGATGGCCTTGCCGGCATTGTCCAGAATCGGGGCGCTGACGCTGACCACCAGCTTGCCCGTTCCGGCATCCACATAAGGATCGGTAACGGTCAGCCTGTTGTTCTTCAAGGCGCCGGAATACCAGCCGCGTTCCTTCAGCACATAATCGGCCGGCGGCTCGAATTCGTCCTGGGAGATCAGCTTGCCTGCTTGGTCAAGGCCAATGTAGACATTCAGCAGGTTGTCGTTATTCTCCTTGATGAGGTTCAAGGTCCGGACTACGTCGTCATAACCGGGCACGGCTTTAACGCTGTCCGTGGAAGACACCTGTCCGATGAAATCGCGCAGGAACGCATTGGCGCCGAGCAGTTCGACGCTGCTCTCCGCCGGCTGCAGCATCTCGGCCACCTTGGAGGCGATCGCCGCCTTCTCGTAACCCAGCGAGCGGTCCAAATTGTCAATGATCGTCCTGCGGGCGTTGCTATAGATAATCACCGCTACCACCAGGAAAATCAGCAGCGTGGAAGCAATGACAGACATGAACAGCTTGCTCCGCAACCCCATATTGCGATAGCGCCGGACAAGGCCCGACGCCGACAAGGAGGAACGCTGTGTCCCTTCCGGACGTGTCAGCTTATCTTCCCTCTTCCGCCGTTTTCTCCCGGTTCTATTCTCATTTTCCGCTTCTATCTGCTCGCTGTTCATTCGCTGCTGAACCATCGGGCATCCCCCTCATTCCATATTCCCCTGCTATCGGCGGTGAAATTGCGCCAACATGCAAATTTAATACTTAGCGTATCGGTAAAAAAGCATGCTTTATGTAGAGGATGTCAGGTTTCTTGCTAAAAAATCCGGGGAACGCCCCAAGAAACGCACAAGAAAAACGGGTTCCCCTTGGGAGCCCGTTTCTCGTCTTGTTGCTCTGAGGCCGAAGGCCAGGGGCCAATCCGCCTTTACTCCGCCTGCTTCAGCATCCACTTCAGCAGCTCCGGCACGCTTGCCCAGAGGCGGGAGTGCATGATGACATACTCCGAAGCCTCGCTGGCTTCGCCGGGAGTCGTGTAATCCGGCAGCACCGGCGGCAGCCGCTTTACGCCGAGCAGATAATCCGGCACATGCCGGTTCACGCCGCGGGCGACGCGGTACAGCATTTTCAGCCGGGACGTAACTCCGCTCTGCTTGTACTCCAGAATCATCCGGTCATAGGCGAACGAAGCGGAGGAGTCCTCTCCGCCATAGCGTTTCAGCACCCGCTGCGCTTCCTCCAGCTTCCCGGTGTAGAGGTACGCGGCCAGCAGCAGATAACGGGCTCCCGTATGGTCCGCCGGATTCAGCTCCAGCAGGTGAGCCAGCGTTCCCGCCGCCTCGTCGGCGTCTCCTCCCAGCCAGCAGGATTCGGCATAGCTGCGGGTCACCCGCATATAGGGACGGGTCTCGAACAATCCCCAGAAATGGCCTTTATGCTGCTCAAAAAAGCTCCAGCCGAGATCGCGTCTCCCGGCTTCCATTCCCTGCTGCAGCAGCGAGCGCGCCTCTGCCTCGCTGCCGGCCTCTTCGGCGAGAATCTGATAGGCGTCCGCCGAATCGGGATACAGTTCCAGCGCCCGCCGGGCAAGCTGAACCCGCTGGCGGGAACCCGCCGTCTCCATAGCCCGGTAGACGAGAATCTGGGCCTGGTCCCGGGACGAATCCCCGATCAGGCCGAAGTCTTCCGGCGCGGGAAGCCCATCCGGCAGGCCGTACTCTTCCGCATAGGCCGCCAGCTCCTTGCAGCGGCGGCTGATCGTCGCGGAAGCGACTTCGTATTTGTCCGCCAGTCCGCTGAGCGGGACAGAGAGCCCGTACTGTTCCGACAGGAAATATTCGATCGCCGCGCAGTACGTCCCCTCCTTCTTGATAACCGGCCGGACCTGGCGCGAGTAGGCGTTCCAGAGCAGCAGCGCTTCCTGGATCAGCTCCTTGTCGTACTCGCCCTTCATCCGTTCGATCAGCGTCTGGGCCAGGGCCAGATGAGCGGGCTGTGCCCACTCCAGATCGCGGGACGCCAGCTTGCGCAGTCCGGCAAGCGTCAGCTTGGCCGGCGGGGCCGAAGGGGCGGGGGACAGCTTAAGCCCCGGCGCTTCCGTCGGAGCTTCCTCTCTCTGCCCGGCCTGTGCGGAAGCGGCAGCCGCCTCCCGGTTGAAGGCAAGTCTCAGGGCCGGCATCGCATCCGCCCGGTCCTTCTCGAGACAGCACTTCTTGTATTTATGGCCGCTGCCGCAGGGGCAGGGGTCGTTTCTACCAATCTTGATCAAGAATAATTCCTCCTTAAGCTCTAACAAGCCGGCTCTCTCCGGGAGCACAACTTCTTACGACATTATAACATTATTCCCGGGTCTCCCCGATAGCGTATCGGTCTGGCGGCACCGGAAATCGCTGGAGACCCCTTAACCACGCTTAAAAAGGGCCTTCCCGGCAATCGAGAAGGCCCTCTTCTATCTGTATTTATCCGTACTTGTTCCCCCGTACGAACAATATTATAGCATCCCAGGCACAACTTGTCAGTCCCTTTTTTAGGACTTTCCACATCAAAAATTGTGAGCTGTGCCAACGGCGTTTGTTCTTTACCCGAAATTATTCGAAGTTCCCGCTTCAGACCAGCGCTTTCGCTGCAATGTCCGTCCGGTTCTGCTTGCCCGCGAACCGGATGTTGGCCGCCCGCGCATAAGCCGCAGCTCTCGCCTCGGCAATGCTGCCTCCGAGCCCGACCACGTTCAGCACACGACCGCCTGCGGTTACAAGCCTTCCGTCCGCATCCCGGGCTGTTCCCGCATGGAAGACCAAGCCCCGGCCTTCTCCGGTCTGCGCTTCCGCTTCCGCCGGAGCCGCTTCCGCTGGAGCCGCTTCGGCGGCTTCCCCGTCTTCCAGGCCTTCGATCGGCACGCCCTGCGGATATGCGCCGGGGTACCCGCCCGATGCCAGCACGACGCATACCGCTGCCTCGTCCGACCATTCAATCTCGGCTTCTCCAAGCCGCCCTTCCGTCGCCGCCAGGAAGATGTCCAGCAGATCGCTCCGCAGACGCGGCAGCACGACCTGGGTCTCGGGGTCTCCGAACCGGGCGTTGAACTCGATCGTCTTCGGCTTTCCGTCCGGCGAGATCATCAGACCCGCGAACAGGACGCCGGTGAACGGCCGTCCTTCAGAGACCAGCGCCCGGGCCGTCGGCTTGACGATGGTCTCCACGGCCTCATGGATGATGGCCGGGTCGATATGCGGAAGCGGCGAATACGTGCCCATGCCGCCGGTGTTCGGTCCCCGGTCGCCGTCGAAGATCGGCTTGTGGTCCTGCGCCGCCGGCATCGCCCGAACGGTCTCGCCGTCCACAAAAGCCAGTATCGACATCTCCTGGCCTTCCAGGAACTCCTCGATGACCACCCGGCTGCCGGAGTCTCCGAACACGCGGGCCAGCATAATGTCTGCCAGCGCCAGCTCCGCCTCTTCAACCGAATAGGCGACCGTGACGCCTTTGCCCGCGGCCAGTCCGTCGGCCTTGATTACGACCGGAAGCGGCTGCGTACGCAAGTAGGCCAGCGCCTCGGCATGCTGATCGAACTTTCGGTAGGCCGCCGTCGGAATGCCGTACTTGTGCAGCAGATCCTTCATGAAGGTCTTGCTGCCTTCGATCTCCGCTGCGTTCCTGCGCGGCCCGAAGACCCGCAAGGACGCCGCTTCCAGCACATCGACGATGCCCGCCGCCAGCGGGTCATCCGGTCCGACAATCACAAGCCCGACCTTGCGATCCTTGGCAAAAGCCGCCAGCCGGTCGAACTCGGAGACTTCAATTGGAACGCACTCGGCCACCTGCGCAATCCCGGCGTTGCCGGGAGCGCAATAGATCGTACCTGCCTTCGGACTCTTCGACAGGCTCCAGCAGATTGCGTGCTCGCGTCCGCCTCCGCCGATTACCAATATATCCATGCTCATGCCTCCGCTTCTGTCGTTGTTCTAGTGCTTGAAGTGGCGGACGCCGGTGAATACCATGGCGATGCCGTGCGCATTCGCGGCCTTGATTGACTCTTCGTCCTTAATGGAGCCGCCCGGTTGGATAATGGCTGTAATTCCGGCAGCCGCTGCGGCCTCTACCGTATCGCCCATCGGGAAGAAGGCGTCCGAAGCCAGCACCGCTCCCTGCGCCTTCGCGCCGGCCTGCTCAATCGCGATCTTTGCCGCTCCGACCCGGTTCATCTGACCGGCCCCGACCCCGATGGTCATATCGTCCGCTGCCAGTACAATCGCATTGGACTTCACATGCTTCACGACTTTCCAGGCGAACAGGAGCTGCTTCAGCTCGGTTTCCGTCGGCTGCCGGTCGGTAACCGTCTTCAGGTCGCCTTCGCCGATGGAATGCACATCGCTCTCCTGCACAACCATGCCGCCCTCCACGGAAGTCACGACCAGGCTGCTCTTGCGGCCCGCCGCCGCGCCCAGCTCGCCGATCTTTAGCAGGCGGATGTTCTTCTTCTTCGTTAGAATCTCCAGCGCTTCATCCGTGAAGCCCGGCGCCAGGATGATCTCCAGAAAGACATCCTTCAGCAGATTTGCGGTATCGGAATCGATATAGCGGTTGGCTGCGACAATCCCGCCGAAGATGGAGACGGGATCGGCGTTGTACGCTTTTTGGTACGCCTCGAAGATGCTCGCACCCACGCCTACGCCGCACGGGTTCATATGCTTGACCGCCACAACGGCCGGCTCGTCGAATTCCTTGACGATCTGCAGCGCCGCATTGGCATCATTGATATTGTTGTAGGACAGCTCCTTGCCGTGCAGCTGTTCCGCTGCCGTCAGCGTGTCTCCGCCAGCCAGCGGTTTCCGGTAGAAGGCCGCCTTCTGATGTGGATTCTCGCCGTAGCGGAGATCCTGGATCTTCTCATAAGTAACAGTATAGCGCTCCGGCAGCGGTTCGCCGTTCACATTCGACAGGTAATCGGAAATCAGAGCATCATAAGCCGCCGTATGGCGGAACACTTTGGCCGCGAGCCGCTTGCGGGTAGCCAGCGTCGTATCGCCGTTCTCCCGCACCTCGGCGAGCACGCCGGCGTAATCGTCTGCGTCCACCACCACGCTGACGAACGCATGGTTCTTCGCGGCCGAGCGCAGCATCGTCGGTCCGCCGATGTCGATGTTCTCAATCGCTTCCTCATAAGACACGCCGGGCTTGGCAATCGTCTCCGCGAACGGATACAGGTTCACTACGACCAGATCAATATAATCCAGCCCCAGCTCCCGCATCTGCCGCGTATGCTCTTCGTTGTCCCGCACGGCCAGCAGGCCGCTGTGAACCGCGGGATGCAGTGTTTTAACGCGTCCGTCCATGATCTCCGGGAACCCGGTCACGTCGGAGATGCCGATAACCGGCACGCCTTCTTTTGCCAGCAGCGAACTTGTTCCGCCCGTCGAGATAATTTCCACACCCAGCTGCGACAGCTCGCGGCAAAATTCCACGATGCCCCGCTTGTCCGATACACTGACCAGCGCTCTTTTGATACTCACTTTGAATGATCCTCCTCTTGTCAACCGGTGATTGGGTCCTGTCCTGGATGATGCTGTGCTGCTCTTCCTGTCTTCCTGTCTTCGTCAAAATCCGCGCTTCACGGTATTTCCCGAGAAATATCGACCTTCCTCCCTGATCCGGCGCTCCCGGGTCGGGAAATGTCGCTTGTTCACCGGATCAGAGGCCGCCGGTCTTCGCCTGCCTTCCGTCCAGTTCGATCCTGCCCTCCGACCAGGCGGCTACCACCTTGGCATACAGCTCATGCTCGGCCGCATGGATCCGCTGCGCCAGCGAAGCGGCGTCGTCGGTCTCCAGCACTTCAACCGCCCGCTGCGCCACCACCGGGCCGGTGTCCATGCCTCCGTCCACAATATGTACCGTGACCCCGGTAAGCTTCACGCCGTAAGCCAGGGCCTGTCCAATCGCATCCTTGCCCGGGAAGGCGGGAAGAAGCGAGGGATGAATATTCAGAATCCGTCCGGCAAAAGGACTCAGCAGCACCGGCGTAATCAGCCGCATATACCCGGCCAGCACGATGAGGTCAATGCCCTGCCGCTGCAGTTCTTCCACAATGGCCGCCTCGTATTCGCCGCGGTCTGAGAAATCCTTCGGCCGCAGCAGCAGCGTCGGCACGCCGGCCTCTTCCGCTCTGCGGCCCGCCGGGGCTTCCGGCCGGTCGGAGACAAAGAGGACAATGCGCGCCTTCCCCAACCGGCCCTCGCGCTCGGCCTCAAGCAGCGCCGTGAAGTTGCTGCCTTGGCCGGAAGCGAACACGGCAATCCGGGCGGGTGCCTCCCGGCTCATACCTCCGCTCCCCGGAAGGTCACGCGGCGTTCCCCCGCAGTCACGCGGCCGATGGCATAAGCCTCTTCGCCCGCCGCCTTAAGCAGCTCCAGCGCCGCCGCTTCGTCTTCCTCCGCCACGACCAGCACGAGGCCGATGCCCATATTGAATGTAGTGAACATATCCCGATGGGTCACTTCTCCCCGGCGCTGAAGCAGCCCGAAGACCGGCTGAATCGGCCAGGAGCCGTAGTCGATCTCGACATTCACTCCCTCCGGCAGCACGCGCGGAATGTTCTCGATGAAGCCGCCGCCCGTAATGTGCGCCATGCCCTTGACGGTCAGCTTCTCTGCCAGAGCCAGCACCGGCTTGACGTAGATCTTCGTCGGAGCGAGCAGCACATCGGACAGCGGCTCGCCGAGCTCCGGCAGCGTCTCGTCCAGCCCGAAGCGGTCTTCTCCTTCGAGCAGCAGCTTGCGCACGAGCGAGTAGCCGTTGCTGTGGATGCCGCTTGAAGCCAGACCGATGACCCGGTCGCCGGGCGCAATCGAGCCGCCGGTGACCAGCTTGGCCTTGTCGGCGATACCCACCGTGAAGCCGGCGATATCATATTCGCCTTCGGCGTACATGCCCGGCATCTCGGCCGTCTCGCCGCCGATCAGCGCGCAGCCGGCCTGCCGGCAGCCCTCGGCGATTCCCGAGACAATCGCCTCGATCTTCTCGGGAATGACTTTGTCGCAGGCCAGATAATCGAGGAAGAACAGCGGCTCCGCTCCCTGAACCGCAATGTCGTTCACGCACATGGCCACTGCATCAATCCCGATCGTGTCATGCCGGTCCGCGGCGAACGCAAGCTTCAGCTTCGTGCCGACTCCATCCGTGCCGGATACCAGCACCGGTTCCTCATACTTGTCCTTGTTCAGCGCGAACAGAGCGCCGAAGCCGCCGAGTTCCGTCATGACCTCGGGCCGGAATGTGCGCTTCACATGCTTCTTCATCCGCTCGACCGCTTCATTGCCCGCTGCAATATCGACGCCGGCATTCTTGTAGGCTTCCGACACGTTAGACACCTCTTTTATCATAAGAATAGGGTACCGCTCAAACCTCCGCCTCACAGACAGCCCAGACCTTGAATGGCAGCCAGATCCGGATGAATACTTGTGCGTATCTGGCTTAACCGACGCAGTCAGCCTGCTGGTTCAGCATTTTGCTGTCTGCTCGGTACACGGCCTGTTTTGCTCTGCATACGCTCTCTGCTCGGTACTCGGCCTGCTTGCTCTGCATGCGCTGTCTGCTCTGCACACGGCCTGCTTGCTCTGCATGCGCTGTCTGCTCTGCAGTCGGCCTGCTTGTTCTGCATCCGGCCTGCCAGCCCGGCAGTCGTTCTGACTGGCCGGAAGTTCCGGCATAGCGGACACAGGAGACCTTATTTCCCCGAATATGCAGCTTTGGGGCTTGCTGCCGGACCCCAGCGCCCTTATTTCGCCCCAAACGGCTGTTCACGGCTCAAATTCAAGCAAATAAGGGCTGTGGAGTCCGGCAATCTGCGAAAAACCGCTTTCCCGCCGAATATAGCGTCCGTACGGTCCGGCTTGCTTCCGCAACCCGTTCCTCCGCCGCTCCCGCAACATGCTCCCGTAACCCGTACTTCAGCCGCTTCCGCAACATGCTCCCGCAACCCGTTCCTCAGCCGCTTCCGCAACATGCTCCCGCAACCCGTACTTCAGCTGCTCCCGCAACATGCTCCCGTAACCCGTACTTCAGCCGCTTCCGCAACATGCTCCCGCAACCCGTTCCTCAACCGCTTCCGCACCATGCTCCCACACCCCGTATTTCAGCCGCTCCCGCAGATTGCTCCCGCACCATGCTTCCGCAGTTACGCCTCTGCCCGGCTCTTTAGCAGGAGCAGCCTTCCTTCTCGTCGCCGCCGAAATCGACCTGAGTCGGGTAATCGTTGTCGAAGCAGGACAGGCACAGGCCGCCTTTGTAATCGTCCTTGTTCAGTCCGCCGATCGACTGGATCAGCCCCTCCGGGGTGAGGAAGGCCAGCGAGTCCGCGTTGATCTCCCGCCGCATCTCGTCAATCGTCTTGTAAGAGGCGATCAGCTCGCGCCGGTCCGGCGTGTCGATGCCGTAGAAGCACGGGTTCTTGAAGGGCGGCGACGTAATCCGCACATGCACCTCGGTCGCGCCCGCTTCGCGCAGGAGATTGACGATCCGGCGGGAAGTGGTTCCGCGGACGATCGAGTCGTCGATCATGACGACCCGCTGTCCCTCCACGACCCGGCGCACGGCGCTGAGCTTCATCTTCACGCCCTGCTCGCGCAGCTCCTGGCTCGGCTGGATAAAGGTACGGCCGGTGTACTTGTTCTTGATCAGGCCCAGCTCATAGGGGATTCCCGTCTGCTCGGCATAGCCGATGGCGGCGGAGATGCTGGAGTCCGGCACTCCGGTAACAATGTCCGCATCGACGAACGACTCGATAGCCATCCTCCCCCCCATCCGCTTGCGGGCGGCGTGCAGGTTGGACCCGTTCAGATCGCTGTCCGGCCGGGCAAAATAAATGTACTCCATCGCACACAGCGCTTTGCGCTTCGGCTCGGCGAACCGGTCTTCCGTCAGGCCGCGCTCGTCCAGGACGAGCAGCTCGCCCGGCTCGATGTCGCGGACAATCTCCGCGCCGATCGTCTCCAGCGCGCAGGATTCCGAAGCGAAGACATACGCTTCGCCGACCCGGCCCATCACAAGCGGCCGAAGGCCGTTCGGGTCGGAGGCGACCAGCAGCTTGTCCTTCATCAGCAGCAGGAAGGCGAAGCCGCCGACAAGCTGGCTCAGCGCGTCCCTGGCCGCTTCGACGAATCCCTTCGGCGACCGGGCGATCAGATGCGCCAGCACCTCGGTATCGCTTGTCGTCTGAAAGATCGAGCCGCTGGCCTCCAGCTGTCTTCGAATCAGCGGCTCGTTGACGATATTGCCGTTCGTAGCAATCGCCAGGTCCCCGTCCCGGTATTTGAATACGAGCGGCTGGGCATTGGTCAGCCGGCTGTCGCCGCTGGTCGAATAGCGGACATGGCCAATCGACCGATCCCCGACCAGAGATTGGATGCGGTCCTTGTCGAACACTTCCTTGACCAGACCCATTCCCCGGTGGTAATTGAAATTCTCGCCGTCCGTAACGCAGATGCCGGCGCTCTCTTCGCCCCGGTGCTGCAGGGCATGCAGTCCGTAATAAGACATCGAGGCGGCTTCGGGATGTCCGAAGACCCCGAAGACCCCGCATTCCTCTTTCAGCGTATCAAAAATATCACCGGAAACCGTTCCCTGGTTATAATAATCGCCGGTCCACAGCGCAGATGTCTTGTCTTGGTTAGCGTTCCCGGTCTTTATCTCATCAGACATGGAATCGCATCCTCCCACACCGATTTCAGTTCCGCTACCTGCTCCTCCAGCACCAATTCACCATCCATCCAGATCCGCAGCGGCCCTTCGCCGTTGACGGTTCCGATCACTTCCACCGGCACACCGGCGGCGGCCAGTCTCGACCGCAGCTCTTCCGCCCGGTCCGTGTCCACGGTCAGCAGCAGCCGCGATTGACTCTCGCTGAACAGCGCCACGTCGCGGCGCAGCCCGCCGGATTTCATCACGACAGCCGCCCCGATGCCCCCGCTGATGCAGCACTCCGCCAGCGCCGCCGCAAGACCGCCCTCGGACAGGTCATGGGCCGATTTCACCAGCCCGGCCCGAATGGCCGCGAGCACCGCATCCAGCGTCAGGCGCTCCTTCTCCAGGTCGATCACCGGCGGACGGCCTTCCGTTACCCCGTGCACCGCATACTGGAATTCGCTGCCGCCCAGTTCGGCACGCGTTTCGCCGACCAGCAGAATGACATCGCCCTCCTGCTTGAAGCCCTGAGTGGTAATGTGGTCGACATCCTCCACCAGTCCGACCATGCCGACGACCGGCGTCGGATAGATCGCCCCGGAGGCATTCTCATTGTACAGACTGACATTGCCGCCGATAACCGGCGTATCCAGCGTCCGGCAGGCCTCCGCCATGCCGTCCACCGCCCGTTCCATCTGCCAGAAGATGTCCGGCTTCTCGGGACTTCCGAAATTCAGATTGTCGGTGATGGCCAGCGGCTGCGCGCCGGAGCAGACGATGTTGCGCGCCGCTTCCGCGACCGCGATCCGGCCGCCGATCTCGGGATCGAGGTAGACGTAGCGGCCGTTGCAGTCGGTCGTCATCGCGAGTCCCTTGCGCGTTCCCGGCACGGTGACGACGGCGGCGTCGGAACCGGGACGCACCGCCGTGCTGGTACGAACCATATAGTCGTACTGGTCATAGACCCAGGATTTGCTGGCGACGGTCGGAGAAGCCAGCACTTTTTTCAGCGCGCCGCCGAGGTCTGTCACTTCTTCGTAGCGCAGCGTATCGACCTCCGCATTCGCTTCGTAATAGGCCGGAACGGCCGAAGGCTTCTCGTACACCGGACATTCGTCGACCAGCGCCGTCACCGGCATGTCGCCGACAACCTCGCCGTGGTGGAACAGCTTCAGCCGTCCGTCGTCCGTCACCTTGCCGACCTTGCGGCAGATCACGCCCCAACGGTCGAAGATTTCCTGCGCCTGCTGCTCATCCTTCGGTTCCACAACGAACAGCATCCGCTCCTGGGATTCCGACAGCATCATCTCGTATGGCGTCATGCCTTCTTCGCGCTGGGGCACCTGATCCAGATACAGCTCCAGACCGTTGCCGGCCTTGCTCGCCATTTCGGCGCTGGAGCAGGTCAGCCCCGCCGCGCCCATGTCCTGAATGCCCAGCACGATTCCCGTATCAATCAGCTCCAGACAAGCTTCCATGACCAGCTTCTCCATGAACGGATCGCCGACCTGCACCGCCGTCCGCTTCGCTTCCGACTCCTCGCTCAGCTCCACCGAGGCAAAGGTCGCGCCGTGAATGCCGTCGCGGCCCGTCGGCGGGCCGACGTAGAAGACCGGGTTGCCGACGCCCTTGGCGACGCCGCGCTGGATTTTGTCGTGGTCGATCAGGCCGACGCACATCGCGTTGACCAGCGGGTTGCCGTCATAGCTGTCGTCGAACATAATCTCCCCGCCGACCGTCGGAATGCCGATGCAGTTGCCGTACCCGGCGATGCCGGAGACGACATGCTCGAACAGATACTTCACCCGGTCGCTCTCCAGACGGCCGAATCGCAGCGAGTTCAGAATCGCAACCGGCCGCGCGCCCATGGAGAAGATGTCGCGGATAATCCCGCCGACGCCGGTCGCCGCGCCCTGATACGGCTCCACCGCCGAAGGGTGGTTATGGCTCTCGATCTTGAAGACGACCGCCTGGTTGTCGCCGATATCGACGATGCCCGCGCCCTCGCCCGGTCCCATCAGGACCCGGGGGCCGCTGACCGGGAAGCGCCGCAGCAGCGGCTTCGAGTTCTTGTACGCGCAGTGTTCGGACCACATGACGCTGAATACGCCGATCTCGGTATAGTTCGGAAGCCGTCCCATGAACGAGACGATCTGCTCGTATTCGCTGTCCGACACGCCGAACTGCCGGTAGATCCACTGGTCGCGGATCTGCTCCGCGGTCGGTTCCTTAACGGACACTTGCTGTGCCATGCGTATCCCTCCATGTCTTCAGAATCGAGGTGAACATCCGCTTGCCGTCCTCGGACCCCAGCAGCCGGCTGACCGCCCGCTCCGGGTGGGGCATCATGCCGAGCACATTCCCGCGCTCGTTGCAGATTCCCGCGATGTTCGCTACGGAACCGTTCGGATTGTCGCTGTAGGTGAATACGATCTGGCCTCCGGCCTTCAGCCGGGAGAGAGTATCTTCATCGCAATAGTAGTTGCCCTCGCCGTGGGCGATCGGAATAATGATCTCTTCCCCTTGGGCGTAATCGCCGGTGAACGGCGTCCGGTTGTTCCTTACCGTCAGCACCGCATCATGGCAGCGGAACTTCATCGACATGTTGCGGCGCAGCGCGCCGGGCAGAAGGCCCGCCTCCGTCAGAATCTGGAACCCGTTGCAGATGCCGAGTACGTATTTGCCTTCCTCTGCCGCCTTGGCCACTTCGTTCATAACCGGCGCGAAGCGGGAGATGGCGCCGCAGCGCAGATAATCGCCGTAGGAGAAGCCGCCCGGCACAATAATGCAGTCGTAGGGAGACAGGTCGGTCGCCGTATGCCAGACGTAATCGACCGGCTCGCGGACCGTTTCTTCCACCGCTTTGTAGCAGTCCAGATCACAGTTGGAACCGGGAAAGACAAGTACCGCAAATTTCATGACGCTTCACGCCTCCAATTCGTAGCGGTAATCCTCGATCACCGTATTGGCCAGCAGCTTCTCGCACATGGCCCGCAGACGCGCTTCGGCCTCGCTGCGGTTGTCCGTATCCAGCGTCAGCTCCATATACTTGCCGATGCGGAGCGATTCAACCTCCTGGAAGCCGACGGAATGCAGCGCGCCCTGCACAGCTACACCCTGGGGATCGAGCACGCTCTTTTTGATGGTGACATAAACGGTCGCTTTTAACATCCTTGTCTTCCTCCTAAGTTCAATGCCGTTAAGCATTCAGATAATGAACGATTCAGTGCGTGACGGACAATCTTCGGCAAAAGGCGCGGGGGTGCCCCGGGTTTTACCCCTTCAGCGCATGGCCTGTGAGCCGCTGATAAATCTCCAGATAGCGCCGCGTTGTCTCGGCGACCACTTCTTCCGGCAGCGGGTCCGGCGTGCTGTTCTTGTCCCAGTCGGAGGCGGCCAGATAGGCCCGTACCGGCTCCTTGTCCATGCTGTCGATCTCGATGTCCAGGGCGTAGTTCTCCTTGGCCCAGAAGCGGGAGGCGTCGGGCGTGAAGATTTCGTCGATCAGAATCACCCGGCCGTCCAGCAGACCGAATTCAAACTTGCAATCGGCCAAAAGAATGCCGCGCTCTGCGCAGTAATCGCGCGCATAGGCATACAGCTCCAGACTCTTCGCCTTCAGCTCCTCGGCAAGCTCCCTTCCGATCAGCTCCTGCATCCGCTCGAACGGGATATCCTCATCGTGGCCGACATCGTTCTTGGCCGCGGGCGTGAAGAGCGGCTCGGGGAGCCTGGCGTTCTTCCGCAGTCCCGGGGGGAGCGCGATGCCGTTGACGGCTCCGCTCTCCTGGTACTGCCTCCAGCCGCCGCCGGTAATATAGCCGCGCACCACGCATTCGATGTCGATCCGCTGCGCCTTGCGGACGACCATAATCCGGTTGCGCAGCAGCTCCGGCTGCTTCGCGGCCGGGCCGAGCCGGTCCACGTCGATATGAACAACGTGATTGTCCATCAGCTTCGCCGTCTGGCCGAACCAGAAGGCGCTGAGCCGGTTCAGGACATTGCCTTTGTCCGGCACAGCCGGCTCCAGCACATAGTCGAACGCCGAGATGCGGTCGGTGACGACGACCAGCATCTCCTTCTCGCCCAGATCGTACAGCTCGCGCACCTTGCCTTTGTAGAGCAGCGGCGCGTCGATCAGGTCGACGGCTGTAGATACCGTCATGGAAATACCTCCTTGGGATGCCGGAGGCCCGCACGTCCATCGCTGCCGCAACGGGCCTCCCTGAACTCCCATTATTTTAGATAAGCTCCAGCCGCCGGAAGATCGTATCGACATGCTTGAGATGCCAGGACGGATTGAAAGCGTCGGCGATTTCTTCGGGGCTGAGCACAGCCGTAATTTCCGGCGTGTTCTCGACGATCTCGCGGAATTGCGTCTGCGTCTCCCAGGCCTGCATGGCCCGCGGCTGCACGGTGTCGTACGCCTGCTCGCGGCTGAAGCCCTTGTCGATCAGCTTCGTCAGGATGCGGCCCGAGAACGGCACGCCGTACGTAGCGCCCATATTGCGTTTCATGTTCTCCGGGAACACGGTCAGGTTCTTCACGATATTGCCGAAGCGGTTCAGCATGTAGTTGAGCAGCATCGTCGCATCCGGGAGAATGATCCGCTCCACGGAGGAATGCGAAATATCGCGCTCATGCCACAGCGTCACATCCTCGTAGGCCGACAGCATATGGCCCCGGATCACGCGGGCCAGGCCCGAGATGTTCTCGCAGCCGATCGGATTGCGCTTGTGCGGCATCGCGGAAGAACCTTTCTGTCCCTTGGCAAAAGCCTCCTCGACCTCCCGCACTTCGCTCTTCTGCAGCGCCCGGATTTCGGTCGCGAATTTGTCGAGGGAGGTGGCGATCAGCGCCAGCGTCGCCATATACTCCGCATGGCGGTCCCGCTGAAGCGTCTGCGTCGAGATCGGCGCTGCCGTCGTGCCGAGCTTCCGGCAGACGAACTCCTCGACGAACGGGTCGATATTGGCGTAGGTGCCGACGGCGCCCGAGATTTTGCCGAACTGAACGCCGCTTGCGGCATGCCGGAACCGCTCCAGATTGCGCTTCATCTCTTCGTGCCAGAGCGCCATCTTGAGGCCGAACGTCGTCGGCTCCGCATGGACGCCGTGCGTCCGGCCCATCATCGGGGTATCCTTGTAGGCCACCGCCTTGTCTTTCAGAATCGCAATGAAATTCAGCAGATCCTTCTCCAGAATGTCGTTCGCCTGCTTCAGCAGATAGCCGAGCGCCGTATCCACGACATCCGTCGAGGTCAGACCGTAATGCACCCATTTGCGTTCCGCGCCCAGGCTCTCGGATACCGCGCGGGTGAAGGCAATGACGTCATGGCGCGTCTCCTGCTCGATCTCGTAGATCCGGTCGATGTCGAACTTCGCATTCTCCCGCAGCAGCGCCGTGTCTTCCTTCGGGATCACCCCAAGCTCCGCCCAGGCCTCGCAGGCGCACAGCTCCACCTCCAGCCAGGCTTTGAATTTGTTCTCTTCGGTCCAGATGGCCCGCATTTCCGGTCTGCTGTATCGTTCAATCATGATTGTTCGTTCCTCCACAAGTTGGTTTGCTCCACCCAGGCCAGCGCATCGGCTGTATCCTTGCAGAGCAGGTTGATATGACCCATTTTGCGCCCGGTCTTGGCGTCCGTCTTGCCGTACAGGTGCAGCTTCGGGATCACCCCGAGCTCGGCGGCCGCCTCGTCCCTGCCGCAGAAGCGGGCGACGGCCCCCTCCAGATGCTGGCCGAGCACGTTCACCATCACCACCGGGGTCAGCAGGTCGGTCTCGCCGAGCGGCAGATCGCACACGGCCCGGACATGCTGCTCGAACTGCGAGGTCGCGCAGGCGTCCATCGTATAGTGGCCAGAGTTGTGCGGCCGGGGAGCCAGCTCGTTGACATACAGCTCTCCGTCTTCCGTAACGAACATCTCCACGGCCAGCAGTCCGACGGCATCCAGGCCGGCGATCAGCTGCTCGGCCAGCCGCCGTGCGCGGAGCTGCACATTCTGCGGCACCCGGGCCGGCACAATGGACAGATGCAGAATATTGTTCACATGAATATTCTCGGAGACCGGGAAGCTCGTCACCTCACCGCCCGGGCTGCGCGCCGCCACCACCGAAATCTCGCACCGGAACGGCACGAATTTCTCCAGCACGAGCGGGGCCTGAAGAGCTGCCGCTGCTGCGGCTTGCCCGTTCTCCGCGCCACCGGCCTGTCCAGCTTCCGCGCCCGCTCCGGCCGCCTTCGCCGCTCCATCCGGCATCAGCCACCGGAACGCCTCCTCCAACTCGCGCTCCTCGCGCAGCACCGCCTGGCCTTTGCCGTCATAGCCTCCGGTGACGGTCTTCAGAACCGCAGGCAGCCCCAGCTCGGCGGCGGCTGCCCGCAGACCGTCCAGGCTCGACACCGGCCGGTACGGCGCCACCGGCACGCCCGCCGCCTCGATGGCCGCCTTCTCGCGGAGCCGGTGCTGCGTCGTATACAGCAGCCGGCTGCCCTGCGGCACGTACGACTCCTCCGCCAGCAGCGCGGCCACGCCCGCATCGACATTCTCGAATTCGTACGTGACCAGATCGCAGCGGCGCGCCAGCTCACGCGCCGCTTCCCGGTCGTCATAGGCCGCTGCGATGGCCGGCGACACCTGGCTGCATGGCGAGTCTGCCGCCGGATCGAGCGAGACGAACCGGTAGCCCATCGCGCTGCCGGCCAGCGCCAGCATCCGGCCCAGCTGGCCGCCGCCCAGCACGCCGATCGTCGCCCCCGGCTTCACCGGACGGCCCTGCCGCTTCTCCTGTCCGCTCATAGCTCGTCGCTCCCCTTCAGCACCTCGGCCGCAATCTGTTCCCGGCGCGCCTGCACCCGCCCGGCAACCTCCGGCTCGAACGCGCCGATGATCTGGGCTGCAAGCAGGCCGGCGTTCACGGCGCCGGCCTTGCCGATCGCGACCGTGGCAACCGGAATGCCTCCCGGCATCTGCACGATCGACAGCAGCGAGTCCAAGCCGTTCAGCGCCCTCGACTGCACGGGAACCCCGATGACCGGCAGTGTCGTCTTCGCCGCGACCATGCCCGGCAAATGCGCGGCCCCGCCCGCTCCGGCAATGATGACGCGAAGGCCGCGTTCCGCGGCCTCCTCCGCATAGCGGAACATGAGATCCGGCGTGCGGTGCGCGGAGACGACCTTTTTCTCATATCCGATCCCGAGCTCGTCCAATACGGCGCACGCCTGCTCCATCGTCTCCCAATCCGATTTGCTTCCCATAATGACTCCGACCTGTAGCGGCATCCTTGTACCTGCCTTCCGTTATCATATTTCGATCCGGCTGTCCCTGGCCGGCGGCCCACAAAAAAAGTCCGGACCTCTCGCTGCCACGCGGGAACCCGGACTGCCAGGGAAGAGAGAAGCCATTGTCCGCACGCAGAGCGGGCGTTAAGCAGAACAGCACGCGGCCGGCGGCTGTCCCTGTCCATCCGGGAGAACCCGAACGGCTTCTGTCTTCCTCGTAGTCCGGAAATTTACGGTTCCCGGGTAGAAACTTCCGGGCCCTATCCCCGGTTTTATACGAGCGGTTATGAGTCCAGTTTAACAACCCCCTACATCCGGTGTCAACTTAAAGCCGAACATTGGCAAATAGATAGTCAGCAACGTTCGCTTTTTGGACAACGAGAGGGCGCTGCAAGGGCCATTGGGCCCACTCCGCCCTGCATTTGCTAGCAGCTCCTTGAGATGCAACCTCGCCGAGAAGGAATGCCCCGATTCAAAAAAAGAGAAAACGCCGCAGCGTTCTCTCTTCTCTAAGGTGAAAGGCTATTCTTATTTAACGACCAGCACCGGGATACGGGCGTTCTGCACCACATTGTGACTGACGCTTCCGAGCACAAATTCCCGGATTCCGCCGAGCCCGCGGCTGCCGATTACGATGACATCCACCTCGTTCTCCTTGGCGTATTTCAGAATGAGTTCGGCCGGCGGACCCTGCAGCAGCTCGACCTTGGCGGTCAGGCCCGCTTCGGCAATTCGGGTCTTGGCTTCGTCCGTGGTCTGTACGGCCAGGTCGTAATAATCCTTGTTGAGCGAGGCCGGCAGAGGGGCAAGCGCTTCTCCGATGAAGAATCTTGGGAAGTCAAAGGCATGGATGACATGCAGCGTGGAATCCGGCGTTACCTTGGCCAGCTCGATTGCGCGCAGAAGCGCTTGCTTGGAAGCTTTGGAACCGTCATAGGCAAGCAGAATGTTGGAGAATAACATGTGCGACACCTCTCTTGTTATTGGATGAGAAGATAACCGTAGAATAGAACGTTCACCAGCAGCAGCAGCGGGATACCCAGGATGAAGGACCAATGCCTCGTCTTGTGGCGTCTGCGGTACATGGCGATCAGAACACCGGCTGCCCCTCCGATCAGCGCCAGGAGAAACAGCGTCTTCTCGGGCGTCCGTTGCCTTCTCGCCATAGCCTTGTCCTTGTCTTCCGACATCACGACATAGCCGATGATATTGATCAGCGCCAACCAGATGGCAATTCCCTTCTCCATGCTCGTACCGGCTCCTCTACTGGGCGTCCTCTGCTTCTATTATATTCCTACCGGAATCAAAAAACCAATGAGACGCCCCTACCCGGGCGTCCCGCCTTCTATTCCCCGCGTTCCATGCGGTGCTCCCGAAGCCAGACCCGCGTCAGCCCGGCGGCGGCGGCCGCCACCGCTGCTCCAAGCCAGAAGCCGCCGCGGAGGCCCCAGAGGCTGCTGATCCAGCCTGCCACGAACGGGCCGCCGGACATGCCAAGCGCATAGACCGCCTGATAGAAGCCCATCGCCGTCGCCCGTTTGGCCGGATGGATGCCTTCCACCGATTTGCCGAGCAGCAGCGGAAAAATCAATCCCTGCATCAGCCCGTTCCCGATCTGCGTGGCGCAGAGCGCCCCGAAGGACGGCAGGAACGGAATCAGCAGCGTGAAGGCGGCCGTTCCGGCGAAGCCGAGCGTCAGCACGCCGCGGTCCCCCATCCGGCTTCCCAGCAGCCGGCGGCCGTACAGCGTCGCAATCGCATGGGGCAGCATGAACGACAGCGTCAGCCAGCCGAGGTCTCCCTTGCTGGCCCCCAGATTCAGCGCCTGACTCGGCGTATAGCCGAACATCGTAATGAACAGAACGCAGTGGGCCATAACGGAGAGCAGCGATACCCGGACCAGCTGCGGTTCCCGCATGACCGGTACCAGTTCATTCAGCCGGATGCCCGGCCCATCGCCGCTGCGGCGCTGCTCCGGCAGCCGAAGCGCGAGCAGCAGCGCGCCGGCCGCTACAAGAGCTCCGAGGATAAAGGGCGTGTTCCAGCCCCAGCGATCCACCAGATAACCGCTCAGGAGCATGCTGGTAAGCTGGGCGGCTACCGTAGTGAACTGGAGCATCCCCATCGCTCTCCCGGACTCTTCCTTCGGCCAGTAATCCGCGAACATAATGCTGTATACCACCCAGGCGCTTGCCGCGACGCCGGAGACCGCCCGGCCGGCGAGCGCCCATCCGGGCTGGTCCCCGCCGAGGAAGAGCAGGCAGCCCACGCCGCTTGCGGCCAGGCCCAGCCAGATGTACGGACGCCGCCGCCCGGTAACGTCCGAGCCGATGCCGATCGGCATCCGCAGGAAAATCTGCATCAGGCCGTACACGCCGATCACCATACCCACCATCAGGTAGGAGGCTCCGAGATGCTCCACATACGGAGACAGGACCGGGACATAGATATAGGAGGAGAACCAGAACAGAAATACGAGAAGCAGAAAGAAACGCCGGTTCTTGCGGTTGTTCTGCGTGCCGGCGGTTCCTGCCGTTGTCCGGTCTGCGGCTTGCGGGGCCGAACCGTCCTGCGGCGTTTGATTCCATGGCTTGAGGGTCATCGTTGTCCTCCTGACTGACGCCGGGAATTCCCCCGGCTTATGAATGCGCACTCTTCCTTTATACTGCATGTTCCCTGAAAGCAGAAGCCCCCGATTCCGGTTCGGATTACCGAACCCCGAAATCGGGGGCTTCTGAAAGGGCCGGCGTCTGTTCTCAGTGTCCCGAAGCCGCATCCACATGGCTCAGGAAGCGGCGCCCCAGCAGCACGGTCAGCACCGCAACGACGACAAAGGCCGCGCCCACATAGAAAGGCATGTGCGGGTTGTACCACTCGGCCAGCTTGCCGGCCAGCCAGGGCGCCAGCGCCCCTCCGATGAACCGAACAAAGCTGTAGGCCGCCGATGCCGTCGAGCGTTCCACCGGAGCCGCTTCCATCACCGCTGTCGTTATCAGCGTGTTGTTCGTGCCCAGGAAGGCGCCGGCCACGATAACCGACACAATGACGGTCGTCTGCGACGACGTCCAGATGCCCATCACCAGCAACGCCAGGGCGAACAGCAGCAGGGCCACCGACATGGACCGGATGGAGCCGAAGCGCTTTTGCAGCCGGGGAGCAACAAATACCGAAGTAACGGCCAGCAGAATGCCCCAACCGAAGAAGACATACCCGAGGCCATGCTCATCCAGGTCCATGACGAACGGCGTGTAGGCCATCAGGGTGAAGAAGCCGAAATTGTACAGAAAAGCGGTAACGGCCAGCACGAGCAGACCCGGATGGCGCAGCGCCTTGAACGGATCGGCCAGCGAGGTACGGTTGGCCTGTCTCGGCACCTTCGGCATCAGGACACCGATCGAGATGAACGCAATCAGCATCAGCGCGCCGACTCCGATGAACGGGCCGCGCCACGAGATCGAACCGAGTTCCCCGCCGAGCAGCGGGCCAACCGAGATGCCAAGGCCCAGGGCCGCCTCATACATGATGACCGCCTTCGCCGATCCTCTCGTCGACAGCCCGACGATGGCGGACAGTGCGGTAGCAATGAACAGCGCGTTGCCGAGGCCCCATCCGGCCCGGTAGCCCACCAGTTCCCCGATGCTTCCCGACATCCCCCCGAGGAGAGCAAAAGCAATAATCAGCAGGGTCCCCGTCATCATCGTCCACTTCACGCCCATGCGCGAAGAGATGAAGCCGGTTGCCAGCATGGCGATGCCCGTAACCAGATTATAGCTGGAGAACAGCAGCGAAGTCTGGCTCGGCGTCGCGTTCAGCTGATGGCTGATCGCCGGCAGAATCGGGTCTACCAGCCCGAGTCCCATAAAAGAAATCACGCACGCAAACGCAACGGCCCAGACGGCCCGCGGCTGCTTGGCGGACGCAAGATCGGCCGGTTCAATGCGATTCGGCGTTTTTACAGTCGTTGTATTCATCTTCATTCCTCACCTGTCCTTACTCTTTCGTAGATTCCAATTCATCGAGCACTTCGGTTGCCCGTACCCGTATCCCGTGCAGCTCGTCGCGGAAGGCGGTCATCTTCTCCAGCTTGCGGTCCAGCAGCTCCAGCTGTTCATCGAGCAGTTCCCGCAGCTCCGACAGCTTCTCCGTCCGCTCCTTTCGGACCTCGGGAGCCTCCCGGCCTTTGTAATCCCGGCGGTAGGCTTCCAGTGAGTGGCGGAAGGAGACGAACCGCTGAAGATCCTGAAGCGAGATTCCCAGCACTTCCTTGGCATCGACCACCCGGCGCAGATTCTCGATATCCTCGGGCGTGTAGAGCCGTGTTCCCTTCTCGCTCCGGTGCGGCGAGTCAAGCAGCCCGATCTCCTCGTAATAGCGGATCGTCCGCTTCGTCAGCCCCGTCTCCTGAGCGACCTGTTCAATTTTGAGCCAGCCCATGTCTGCTCCTCCTCATGCGCTTTCTGACAGACTTTCATTTCCATTGTCTTATTATATGTATTGTTAACGTTAACGTCAACTTTAAATTTAAAATAACGACCCGGTTTCATGGTCCGGGCCTTCAGTAGAAGCCGCTGCCGGCTTCGTTATTTACCTTCCTGCTGCTTCTCCAGAGCGGCTTTCAGCAGATCGCCGAGACTGGTCCCCAGACTCTCCGGCTTGCTGTACTGCTGGACCAGCTTCTGCTGCTCCCGCTTGTTCACCCGCCCGTTGTCCTTGTCGACCGTCTCGGTGATGCCGCAGGGAAGACACTGCACATACCTACCCGCCTTGCCTTCCTTCAGCTCCATCTTCTTGTGGCACTGCGGACAGCGGCGTCCGGAGAGACGTTTCTCACCGGACCGCGTGTATCCGCAGCTCTCCGAAGGACAGACCAGCAGCTTGCCCCGTTTCGTCTTCTTCTCCAGCAGCCTTGCGCCGCAGTCCGGACAGTGGCTGTTCGAGACATTATGGGGCTTGTATTCCGCCTGGCTGTTCTTAACCTCTCCGACCAGTTCCCGCGCCATCTCCCGAATTCCCCGGATAAAAGGCTCCGGCTTGCCCAGACCGCGCGCAATCCGCTCCAGTTCGCTCTCCCAGCGCGCCGTCAGCTCCGGTGTCCGCAGCCGCGGCGAGACCAGCCCGATCAGCTGTTTGCCCTTGCTCGTCGGGTGGAGCAGATTGCCCTGGCGCTCAATCGTATCCGAGCTTACCAGCTTCTCAATGAGGTCGGCCCGCGTAGCCGGCGTCCCAAGCCCATGCTTCTCCATCTGGGTCAGCAGGCTGGCTTCGGTATAGCGCTTCGGCGGCTGGGTCCGTCCGGGCCGCAGCACGCAGCGGCGCACCGTTACCCCCTCCCCTTCCCGGATTTCGGGCAGGCGGATATTTCGGGAAGCCGCGTTCTCTTCTTCCTCGGACTCTCCTTCCTCCGTATCGGACAGGTCGCCGCCATACACTTCGCGCCAGCCCAGCTCCTTGCCGGTCGTTCCTCTTGCGGTGAAGGTCTCCCCGTTGACCTCCGCCGTCACCGATACCGCGTCATAGCGGGCAGGGGGATAGAACAGACTGATGAACCGCCGGACAATGAGATCATAGAGCTTGCGCTCCTCGGCCGAGAGCTCATTCAGCAGCACCGTCTGCTCCGTCGGAATGATGGCATGATGATCGCTGACCTTGCTGTCGTCCACAATCCGCTTCGTTATGTTCAGACTGCGCCGAAGCAAGGGGCGCGCCAAAGACGCATAGGGACCGATTCCGATACTGTCCAGCCGCTCTTTCAGCGTATCCGTCATATCCGCCGTCAAATACCGGCTGTCCGTCCGCGGATAGGTGACGAGCTTGTGCTGCTCGTACAATCGCTGCAGCAGACCCGACGTCTGCTTCGCCGAGAATCCGAACCGCCGGTTCGCATCCCGCTGCAGTTCCGTCAGGTCATACGCGAGCGGATGCGGCTCGGTCTTCTCGCTCCGCACCACACCCGTGACCGTTCCGCTCCGGCCTTCCAGCGCCTTCGCCAGCTCCGCGCTCCGCGCCTTGTCCCAGAGCCTCGCATCCTGGTTCGCACCGCGCCACTCGGCCTGCCAGCTTCCGAAGTCCGCCGTCAGGCGCTCGTACTCCCGGGACCGGAAGCCGTCAATTTCGGCTTCCCGGTCCATAATCATGCCGAGCGTGGGCGTCTGCACCCGCCCGGCCGAGAGCGGGGCGCCGAACTTCGTAGTCAGCGCCCGGGTAACATTGAGGCCGATCATCCAATCGGCCTCCGCGCGGCAGCGAGCCGACTCGTACAGTCGGTCGAACTCGCTGCCCGGCTTCAGAGCCGCGAAGCCCTCGCGGATCGCCTTGTCGGTCTGGGACGAAATCCACAGACGCCGAAAGGGCTTGTTCCACCCCGCCATCGCCATAATCCAGCGCGCCAGCAGCTCGCCTTCCCGGGCAGCATCCGTAGCCACGATCAGCTCGTCCACATCGGCCCGTTTCATCAAATGCTGTACGGCCTTGAACTGTCCGCCCGTCTCCTTCAGCACCTTTAGCCTGCTCTTCTCCGGCAGAATCGGCAGGTCTTCCAGCGCCCAGACAGCGTATTTCTTATCATAATCTTCGGGTTCAGCGAGACCCACCAGATGTCCAAGCGCCCAGGTCACAATGTACCGGGGGCCTTCCATGAAGCTCTTCTGTTTCTCCCGGCAGTCCAGCACCCGGGCAATCTCCCGAGCTACCGACGGCTTTTCCGCTAACACCAGTGTCTTCAACTTAAAGGGTCTCCATTCCGGCGTCTTCGTCTTGGCCCACCGATTCTTCCGCTTCCCATTCCAGTTCCGCTTCAAAACAGACAGCTTCGCCGTTCCATCCGCGAACCGCAAGGCATCCTTCCTTCAGCTTCGCGCGCTGGAGGCCAATCTCGGCTCCCATTGTCGCTTCCTGCACATACGTAATCCGGAAATGCTTTAGATCGATGCCGCGCCACTCCTCCAGCTCCAGCACATCGCAGCAAAGATCGCCGTACCGGGCATTATTCAAATGACCATACTGATCCAGTCCGCTGTACCGTACGATGTAAGGATAGACCTCCTGCCATTCCGTTCCTTCCGGGGCCTTGACTTGGGCTGGAAATGCTCCAACCGAGTCTTCCGTGTAATGTTCAACCGGTACCGGAAAAGCGGACGGACGCAGCATTTTGCGCTTCCCGGTATCCACAAGCGCCCAGATGGTGCGGGCTACCGCGATTTCCTCTGCCTTCCCGGCCTCGGTCCCTTCCTCGGCGCCTGCCTTCGTCGCCAGAATGCGGAAGTCCCGCTGCCACAGCGCTCCCTTCGTCCCCTTGCTCCAGGTCCGCACGACCAGCTCGTCCTCCACAGTCGGCATCCGCCGGATCTCCAGGTCCAGCGTCATGAGCATCCAGCCCATATTCAGCTTCAGCATCTCCGCCAGACTGACCTGATAATCCTGCACAGCCGAATCTGCGGCCCGCTGCATGATATCCAGCAGAAACGACAATTTCCCCTTGGAACGAAAATCCGTATCGCTGGAGTGAACCGTATATTTCCCTTCATAGATCTTACCCGATTGACTCACTGGCCTACGCCCCTTTCAGGATGAACAAAAAACCACCGCCGAAAGATCGGCAGTGGTTATCTGTGCTTGGCGGCGTCCTACTCTCCCAGGACCCTTCGGTCCAAGTACCATCGGCGCTGGAGGGCTTAACGGTCGTGTTCGGGATGGGTACGCGTGGAACCCCTCCGCCATCGCCACCAAACGTGATTTTTGCGCTGCTTCGCTTCTGCGCTTGGCTTCAGCAAAATATCAATCCTTAAAAGGACATGCAGCTTAAAATCGTTCAGGGTTTGCTCCCTGAAAACCGGATCCGAAACTCACATTGCAACTTCTTTTGGATAAGCCCTCGACCGATTAGTACTGGTCAGCTCCATGCATTGCTGCACTTCCACCCCCAGCCTATCTACCTCGTCGTCTTCAAGGGGTCTTACATACTGGGAAATCTCATCTTGAGGGGGGCTTCACGCTTAGATGCTTTCAGCGCTTATCCCGTCCGTACATAGCTACCCAGC
>NZ_JAVFHT010000008.1:0-150744 GCF_031470375.1 Paenibacillus glufosinatiresistens | reverse complement strand
ACCAAGGAACGGTTTCTTTTTGTTTAGAAAATGAAGAGGATGCTCCGTCATTTTAATGACTTTTGGGACACCCTCTTTTTTACGATGGGACTGGCCGTTGTCCTTATTCCGGTCGCTTGGCAAGCAGCGGAGGAGGAACCAGCCAGCCCTTCTCCTTCAGCAAGTGCAGCGTCTTCAGTCCAAGCGCGGCCTTGGATGCATGGTACTTGGCGAACAGCGCGCCGATGTCTTCGCGGATGCTCTGGCCCATCACCATGCTGCAGGCAACCAGGGCAGATGCGTTGTCGGCGGCCAGCTTAGCCGCGATCTCGGGATCGGTGAACCGGGCTCCGGCCGGAATATCTTCCAGTCTGGCTTCGGCTCTGTCCGGCATGGAAGGGGCCAGGGGCAGGCCCTGGTCCGTCAGCAGCTTGTCGCATTCGCTCACTTCCAGCTCGGCCTGATCGATAAAGGAATCCAGCAGCTTCTTCAAATCCTTGTCTCCGGCATGAAAGTGATAGGCCCGGTAACAGGAAATGGCGCCCTTGGCTACCATGGAAGCCTGCCAGACCTGATAAATTTCTCCGTAGTGCATCGGTTCGTCTTTAGAGTTGCCTCCCAATATTCCGCTCAAGCAATGATCGCTCCTTTGAGGTGAATTTCGCAAGCGCCGTTAGGTTGCCCGTCTTGGGAAGGTTCCATTCCGTTCGCCAAACGGATTCGCAAAAAGAGGGTCGTTTCCCGTCCAAGTGGGGTATATGTCATATAACGAGCCTGAATCTAACGAGAATGGAACCCAGAAGAGCAAGGAGGCTGACTTATGAAATGGCAGGGTAGAAGAACAAGCAGCAATGTGGAGGATCGCCGGGGCATGAGCGGCGGCGGCAAGCTCGTCGGAGGAGGAATCACCGGCGTCATCATCGTGGCTATCGTGACCCTGCTCAGCGGAGGAAGTCTTGGCGACGTGCTCGGCACGGTGCTGTCCACCAATTCGGGAACCGTGGCGGGTACCCAGCAGAGCGCAGTATCGCAAGAGCAGCAGGAGGAGCTGTCCCAGTTCGTATCGGTCGTTCTCGCGGATACCGAGGATGTATGGGGCGAGGTGTTTAAGGAGCAAGGCATGACTTATAAGAACCCGACGCTGGTCCTGTACAGCGGAAGCGTGCAGTCGGCCTGCGGGTACTCCAGCTCGGCCGTGGGGCCGTTCTACTGCCCGGGCGATCAGAAACTGTACATCGACCTCAGCTTCTACAACGAGCTTCAGAGCGAGTTTCAGGCGCCCGGCGATTTTGCCATGGCCTATGTCATCGCGCATGAAGTCGGCCACCATGTCCAGACGCTGCTCGGCACCACAGACAAATACAGCGCCCGGATGCAGCAGGATAATGCCTACCAGGTCCGCTTTGAGCTCCAAGCCGATTATTTGGCGGGGGTCTGGGCCCATTACGCCCAGGACAAGAACCTGCTGGATGTCGGAGACATCGACGAGGCGTTGACGGCCGCAAGCGCGGTCGGGGACGATACGCTGCAGAAGAAAGCGCAGGGCTATGCCGTTCCGGAGAGCTTCACCCACGGCTCGTCGGAGCAACGGAAGCGCTGGTTCCAGAAAGGATTCGATTCCGGAACCATTGAAGGCGGGGATACGTTTGGCGCCCGGTCTTTATAGCGGCACTTCCGAATTATTGTGACCCAAGAACAAGGAACAAGAAGAAGCCGGCGGATTCGCCGGCTTCTTCTTGGCATGTGCATGTGCATGTGCATGTGCATGGTACAGATACAAGTGCAGAATGTGCAGATTGAGAATGGACCGCTCTTACGGTCTGGCCGCCTCGGCACTGCCGGCATAGAGCTGCCGCTCCAGTTCCAAGGCCGTGGCATTCACGTCGGGACTTGAATTGTCGATCTTGAGCACACGGCCCTCCGGCAGCGGCCAGGTTACCGACCGGACATTCAGCGCGGCGCGGAACTGCTCCCAGTTGCGGAGCTTCCATTCATCCAGCTTCAGGTGCCGTCCTTCGATCCGGGAGCGGTAGAGCTCCTCGTTGGCGAGATGGACCAGCACGACATACACATCGACCTCTTCCGTAGTGCGTCCGATCTTGGCCAGTTCTTCGGCGATCCAGCCGGGATTGGCCGCTTCCTTGGTGAAGGGGCCGACCACGAAGGAATCGACGCCGAGCTCCACATTGTCCAGGGCCGCATCCATAGTAAGGCGGTAGCCGAGATCGCGGCAGTACTTCTTGTAATCGGCCGAATCGCGGTCGTTCGGGTCCAGCCCGAGCATGGTCATGATGACATCCGAAGCCGGCCGCATCAGCACGTCCATATCAAAGAACGCACATTTGCGGCGGGAAGCAAGGGCTTTGGCCAAGGTCGTCTTGCCGGCTCCGGCAGGTCCAAGAAAGAATACCAGTTTGCTGTTCATCGTCAGCTCTCCTTTATGCGGATACTCGGATGGTCACTCCCGTTTATCATAACGCATAAAGGCAGCTTTGTGAAAAGTTTCGATGCATTGAAACAGCGCGCGTCCGTCGCGGGGTACCGGCTGTGCCGGATCTAGGGGTCTGACATAAGCCCGATAGGGTTCGGGGACCCAGATGTAAGTGTGCACATACTCTGTCGGGACAAAACTGAGCCGTTCCCAGAACCGGTTCCGGCTGTGGTCTTCCGGGGTCTCGCCGGCTTCCGCCTCGATCAGAAAGCCGATGGCTTCGCCGCTACGGCGATCCCGCCGCTCAAGCTCCTCCACCAGCCGGGCTCCGATTCCCCGGCTGCGCAGATCGGAGCGGACAGCCAGATAATCAATGAGCCGCAGGCTGGAGGCCTCTTCCGCAAGCGGAACCGTACCGGACAGCGCGAAGCCAACGGCTTCGCCCTCCAACCTTCCGACGGCAAGGGAGGCCAGCCGGCGTTCCAGCATGGCCCGGAGTACCCGCTCCGGCTTCGCTCCATGCGGAAAGGCCTCTTCATAAATCGGTCGGATTTCCGCCCAGACCGCTTCATCCCACTGTTGATAATCGTCGATCTGCCATTCCATCCGTATCACCGGCCTTTTAAATAAACAGATTATGATTAGCGCGGTCGGCGCGGCCCAGGTAATGGCCGACACCGCCGACGCCGACTTCGTCGATCAATTCTTCGCGGGCGATGCCCATGAGATCCATCGACATCTGACAGGCCACCAGCTCGACGCCCTGGCCGATGGCGGTCTTCATCAGCGATTCCAGCGACTCGACGTTCTTGCTCTTCATCAGCGAGCGGATCATGACCGGCCCGGCACCCAGCATATTCATCCGCGAAAGCGCCAGCTTGCGGCTGCCGCGCGGCATCATCATGCCGAACATGCGGCCCATGAACGACTTGCGAATCTTCTGGCGTTCCGGCTTGCGCAGAACGTTCAGACCCCAGAAGGTGAAGAACATCGTCACCTTTCTTCCGCTGGCAGCGGCTCCGTTGGCAATAATGAAGGAGGCGATGGCCTTATCGAGATCGCCGCTGAACACGACCATGGTACTTGCGGGATCGGCGGAAGGCGGGAGCGGGGCGGAGGAGCTTTCGCGCTGCCCGTCCTTTGCGGAAGCGGAGGAACCGCCGCCTGCCGTCTTGCGGATGACAGCCTCAATGATTCCATCCGGACGTCTGTGAAGACCGGTCAGGGTATTGCCCGTCATCGTGGTCCACGCCTGGACGTCTTCATAGAAGCCGGGATCGGTTGCCGTAATCCGCAGCGAAGCCCCGTCGGCCATTCCATCCACGCTCTGCTTCAGCCGGATCAGCGGTCCCGGGCAGCACAGCCCGCAGGCATCCAGCTCTTCCTCCGCCGTATTGGTCGCGGGAGACGGAAGGTTCTCCGTTCTGCCGTTAGCCGGATTCGCCGGCTGTCCCGGCTGATCATCTTTTGGGCGGTAGCCGGACATCAGCCAGGTTTTGTAGCCGCCGGACAGATTGCGCACCCGGTAGCCGCGCTGCGTCAGAATCCGCGAGGCGGTATAGCCGCGCAGACCGACCTGGCAGTAGACCCAGATTTCTTTGGACGGGTCCAGACGGTCCAGCGAGCCGCGCAGCTCGTCAACCGGAAGATGAACTGCGCCGTCGATGTGGCCGTTCGCAAATTCCAGCTCGGTCCGCACATCGACCAGCATCGTCGTCTCAGGATTCCGGCTCTCCAGCTCATCGGCGGTGAATACCCGGACCATTCCGGTCCGGACGTTCTCTGCGGCATAGCCGAGCATATTCACCGGGTCTTTGGCCGAGGAGTAAGGCGGAGCATAAGCCAGTTCCAGTTCGGTCAGATCTTCGGTTGTTCCGTTCATCCGGATCAGAGTTGCAATAACGTCAATGCGCTTGTCGGCGCCGTCGGCGCCAACAGCCTGGGCGCCCAGAATACGGCCGTCGGCGGCGAAGAGCAGCTTCAGCACAAGCGGCATGGCCCCCGGATAATACGAAGCATGGGAGTTCGGATGCACATGGATGACCTGATAAGGAATTCCGTCCCGCTTCAGGGACGCTTCGTTGCGTCCGGTTGCCGCGCCGGTCAGCCCGAATACTTTGACAATGGCTGTGCCCTGTGTGCCTTTGTACTCGGTCCGAAGCCCGGAGACGTTGTCGGCGGCAATGCGGCCCTGCTTGTTGGCCGGACCCGCCAGCGGAACGGCAGTCGGTCCGCCGAGAACGAAATCCCGGGTCATGACCGCGTCGCCGGCAGCGTACACGTCTGCCAGCGAAGTCTCCATATACGCGTTGACCTCAATATGCCCGCGGGGACCAAGCTTCAGTCCGCTGCTCCGCAGAAAATCGGTATCCGGCTTCACACCGATCGCCGCGATTAGAAGATCGGCGGACAAGGACCGTCCGCCGGCGAGGGAGACGGCCATGCCGCCGTTCTCCAGCTCCCGCGCTTCGGCCAGCGAATCGCCGAGCAGAATGTGAACGCCGCGGCTCTCCAGCTCCTGGGCCAGCATAGCGGCCATATCCGGGTCGAACGGCGCGAGCAGCTGCCGGCCCGCTTCAATGAGAGTGACATCCAGGCCGAGCAGTTGAAGATTCTCGGCCATCTCTACGCCGATGAAGCCGCCTCCGACGACGATCGCCGAGCGTGCGCCCTGAGCGGTTGCCTGCTCGCGGATCCGGTCGGTATCCGCAATGTTCCGGAGCGTCAGCACACGCGGGCTGTCCAGTCCCAGAAGCGGAGGGAGGAGCGGCTTGGCGCCCGGAGCGAGAATGACCGCGTCATAGCTCTCTTCATAGTCGCCGCGTTCCCGCGAGCGGACCGTGACCGTCTTCCGGTCGGGATTCAGGGCGACGACCTCGCTCTCTGTGCGGATATCCAGCCCGAACCGGGCGGTCATCGCTTCGGGAGTCTGCACGAACAGGCGGGACCGGTCCTTGATTTCGCCGCCGATGTAATAGGGCAGACCGCAGTTGGCAAAAGAAATATGAGGGCCTCGCTCGAACATGACAATGTGAGCGTTCTCGTCCAGACGCCGGAGCCGGGCGGCGGCGGATGCGCCGCCGGCGACGCCGCCGACAATGACAATTTTGCGTGAATCAGGCTGATGATTAAGTGCGTTCAATGGGTAATCCCTCCAGTAGAATCTTGATGATTTGTTTGACCTTCTCGTCTTTGACTGAATAGTGAACTTCCAGGCCGCTGCGGTCTGTCTCCACGATGCCCAGAGAACGGAGCTTCTGCAGATGCTGGGACACCGTAGACTGGGGAAGCTCCAGACATTCCTGCATATGCGAGACATTGCAGCTTCCCTGCTCCACCAGGCCCCGAACTATGCAGAGGCGAACCGGATGCGCCAGCGCCTTGAGCAGATCGGCACTGCGATGATAAGCTTCAAAATTGGATTCCATCCGTCTGCATCCTTCCTAACTGTTATTGTTATATTGTAATATTACGATATAACGATTATTAAATCAATCGTTTGTTTCATTCTTCCAGCAATCGGGTAATAAAAGGCAGGTGGGAAGTGGTCCCTTATCAATTGTCGGTAGGAAAACACAAGCCTGTTTCTTGGATTTCCGAAAGGTAGTTGATTGCCATGAAACATCGTAAGGGAAGGAAGAGACGGCGTTTTCGCCAGTTCTTTTCCGGTAAATCTCCTTAGCAACTGGAAGATTGCTTAATCTGTCTCATTGAGTACCGTTTATTCGATCCAACACTTCTCACCTTTCGATACGGCCCTGCGATCTGATCGCAGGGTCTTTGCTTGTGTGGAAAAGAGACCATAGAAGAGAGAATAGAAGAGAAGGATTTCGGAAAAGATACGGGTTTGGGACATATGTCCTTCACCGAATGTCGACAATCGCCTTTAATTACATAGAGAGAACGAGAGATGGAGAAGCAGGCCTTAAGGAGTGTAACGACAGATGAAGAGAATAACCCTGATTAAAGGCATGACCGCCGCTTTTCTGGGCGGAGCCTGCATTACCCTGCAAAGCGTGGCGAATACCACCATCAGCCGGTCGCTGGGGACCTGGCAGGCCGCCTGGCTGACCCAGTTCACCGGCTTTATCATGGCCCTTCTGATCCTGCTTGCCGTCCGGGACGGCAGCTGGGCCGGCATGAAGCGGACCCGTCCGCTGTACCTCAGCGGCGGGGCGCTCGCCGCGGTTATTATTTTCAGCGAAATCAGCGCGATCCGGATGATCGGCGTTACCTTCAGCATCTCGGCGCTGCTGATTGCGCAGCTCGGCCTGGCCTTTCTGATCGACGCCAACGGCTGGTTCGGAACCGTCAAGCAGAAGATGAAGCTGCCGCAGTTCATCGGCTTGGCGCTGATGATCGGCGGAATTATTATTTTGAAATTATAGCGAAGGCGGCTGAAGAAGATGAGAGAGATCAACGACCGCAGCCGGATTGCCGCTTATCTGCGCGAACACGGCATTGAAGAGGTCTTCCATGAAGAACTGCTGCCCGGTCTTTCGCTGTACGTGTTCGAACCGGGCGAATCCGTCTGCGTGCAGGGTCAGGCCGCCGACACGCTCTATGTGCTGGTCCGGGGGCGCATCAAGGTCTTCAATACTTCCGAAGGCGGCAAGACGCTGATCATTTCGTTCAAGACACCGCTTGAGGTTATCGGCGACATTGAATATATCCGGGGCATCGACATTATCAACACCGTGGAGGCCATGTCGGAGACCCATATGATCGGTGTTCCTTACCGCTGGCTGCGGCAGCACGGGCAGAGCCACGCGCCTCTGCTGAATTTCCTGCTGGAGATTATCGCCGGCAAATTCTACAGCAAATCGGAATTTTTAAGCTTCAATCTTATGTATCCGGTTGAGGTTCGGCTGGCCAGCTACCTGCTCGCCGTCTCCTCCGAAGGCGGCGAGCAGGGGAAGGGGGGCGGAGCAGTTCTGATTAACCTGGTCGATACCGCCAACCTGATCGGCACGAGCTATCGTCATCTGAACCGGGTGCTGCAGAAATTCTGCCGGGACGGATTGATCGAACGGGGCAGAGGGGTTCTTCTCATCCGTGAGCGGGATCGTCTCGCGGAGATTGCCGGAACCAACATCTATGAATGAATGCTAAGAAAGCAACGGAGGGAAATCCAAATGATTACCGGAATTCTGCTGGCGATGCTCGCCGGCTCACTGGTCAGCCTGCAAAACGTATTTAATGCCCAAGTGGGCAAGCACACGGGTTCCTGGTCGACAACGGCCTTGGTCCTTGGACTCGGTTTTGCCGCTTCATTTGCAATCAGTCTGATTACGGAAGGCGGAGGAACATTTACCGCACTCCGCCATGTTCAGGTCTGGCATTTGTTCAGCGGGATTATCGGAGTCGGCGTCGTCTTCTGCCTGATGCAGGGGATGAAGCTGCTGAGCCCCACTTTTGCCATTTCCATTGTGCTCATCTCCCAGCTGGGGTTTGCCCTGCTGTGGGATTCCATGGGCTGGATGGGATTGTCGAAGGTTCCGTTTGAGCCGAATCAGCTGATCGGCGTGCTGGTCATTGCGGCAGGCATCGTCGTCTTCAAGATCGGCGGAACAGAGAAGGAGGGACAACGATGAATGCATCTGTTATCGACAAGGTAGCCTGGATCTGCATGGAGAATGGCCGGCTGCTGGCCGTACAGTCGAAGGGGAAGGCGCTGTTCTACCTGCCCGGCGGCAAAAGAGAGCCCGGAGAGAGCGACGAAGCCGCACTCCGGCGTGAAGTGGAGGAAGAACTGTCCGTCCGGCTGCTTCCGGACAGCATCGCTCCCTTCGGCGTCTTCAGCGCCGAGGCGGACGGGAAGGCCGGCGGCGTCCAGGTCCGAATGACCTGCCTGACCGCCCGGCATGAGGGAGAGCTGGCCGCCGCTTCGGAGATTGAAGAATGGGCCTGGCTGTCAGCCGCCGACAGAGACCGGATGTCGGCGGCGTCACGCTTGATTGCCGACCGTCTGGCCGAACGGGGCGAACTGAAATGAGCTGAACAGGTAAGGGCATTGCGCCGTCTTCCGGGTTACCGGAAGGCGGCTTTCTTTTTTTGGGCAGCCCAGTCCGGCGGAACGTCTCAGCTATTCAAATTTGAAGAATTCCGTCCGATAGATTCCTTGAGCGCACCCGCGTATATTGAAGTCATCACAAAGGATGGTGTCCCATGCAGGACCGTAAAAACCGATTCATGCTGTGGTTGTCGGCCGTAGTAACATTAGTTGGATTAATTATTTATGTGATTAATAAATGGATTTATGCTTTTCATGATCTGATGGCCTCCGGTTCACACGGCATGGAAACGGCCGCCGAGGATACGCCCGTTCTGGCTGTTGTCCGGGTGGCTCTGGTGCTCTCTCCGGTGGTGCTATGGGCCGCAGCCTGCTATTTCTATTCCCGCAACCGGGGACACGGGCTGATTCCGGTTCTGCTGACGCTGACATTGACCTTCTCCAGTATAGCGATTACGGCGGGGAGCGGAGGCAGTGTGGAATTCCATTTCTCGATCTTTATGGTTCTTGCGGCAGCGGCTTATTATGACAGCATATCGCTCATTGTTCTGATGGCCTCTCTCTTTGCCGTTCAGCATTTGGCCGGTTACGCCATTGCGCCGCAAGTCGTCTTCGGAACCGATCGCTATCCGTTCTCGATGGTGCTTATTCACGCTTTCTTTCTGATTCTGACCGCTGCCGCAACCATCATGCAGATTCGCTCGAAACAGTCGATTACCCGCCAGCTCGACGAGAGCAACCGGCTCAAGCAGGAACAGCTTGCGGGGCTGCTGGAGGACGTCAAAGCAATGTCCTCCAGTCTGGAGGGCAGCGCCGAATCTCTCGCTTCGGCCTCCTCTGAAGCGGTTCGCCTGAACCGCGAGGTTCGCGTGATCCACGAAGAGAATCATGCGGCGCTCAGCGAGCAATCGGCTTCTCTGGACCGGATCGAAGAGCGTCTGGGACAGATGAACACGACGGTTCAGGATTCGCTGGAAGCTTCCGAAGCGATGCAGCTTCAGGCAGCGGCGACCGAGCGCAATATGGGAGAGAATGTGGAGAGAATGGAGAGTCTCACCGGCTTCATGGACCAGACGGCCGGACTGATCGGCGATGTCCACAGCACGATGGAAGAACTTCGCCAATCGGCCGATTCCACCGGAACGATGGTCGGATTGATTCAAGGGATAACCGAGCAGATCCAGCTTCTGGCGCTCAACGCTTCCATTGAAGCAGCCCGGGCCGGAGAGAACGGACGGGGCTTCGCGGTAGTGGCGGGAGAAGTTCGCAAGCTCGCCGAGCAGAGCCGGCGGACTACGGATGAAGCCCAAGCCACGCTTGCGGCGATCCGCAGCCAGACCGAACGCACCTACGCCGATGTGGGCAGGGGGCGGGAAGCGGTCCAACAGTCTTTGGGACAGCTCGGAGCCTTCAATGAGGGATTCGGCGAAATGCGGGATACTATCCATGATTTGCTCGGCTTCATCGGCCGGATCAATGAAATGATCGGAGACATTCAGGAAGGGACCTCCGGAGTGACGGAAGAAATCAAGCATATTATGACCCAGATAGAAGAAGGTTTCTCTTCCATGCAAGTGCTGACCGAAGCGAGCCGCAACCAGACCGCCGTATCGGAACGGGTGGACTCGGAAGCAGGCAATCTCGGAAGACAGGCCGAGCAGCTTCGCGGTCTGCTCCAGTAATGAAGAATCCAGCGGAGTCCGCCGTGCCGTGTGCGCACGGCGGACTTTGCTGTGCAGCGGGCATACTAATAAGGCGGGAAATATTGAACCAAGAGGTGGAATCCTGAGTGGCATGGGTATTAATCAATAGTAGAAGATACCAAAAGGAGCTGGGATGATGGAAGTTGTACAACCCCCTTTCAAAAAGGCGCCGATCGTCGCTTCGCTGCTGATCGCGGCTTTTGTTGCCATTCTCAGCCAGACGCTGCTGAATGTGGCCCTGCCCAAAATGATGGATGATCTGAAAATCGGCGAGAATACCATCCAGTGGCTGATTACCGGCTATATGCTGGTCAACGGCATTCTCGTGCCCATCAGCGCCTATCTTATCGGCCGATTCACCACCCGGCAGCTGTTCTTGGCGGCGACCGGCTTGTTCACCGCCGGAACCGTACTGTGCGCCGCAGCGCCCAGCTTTGAATTCCTCTTGGCCGGCCGGTTGATACAGGCCGCCGGAGCAGGAATTCTGATGCCTCTGATGTCGATCGTATTTCTCACGATCTTCCCGATTGAGCAGCGCGGGAAGGCAATGGGGATGATGGGCCTTGCGATGATATTCGCCCCTGCGGTCGGTCCGACGCTCTCCGGTTGGATTGTGGAGAACTATTCATGGCGTGTGCTGTTCTATATCGTTCTTCCGATCGCCGTGATCGGTCTCGTGTTCGGCGCTGTCTCCATGCGCAATGTCGGCCAGACGACGAGACCGAAATTTGACACGTTGGGCGTCACGTTCTCAACGCTTGGCTTTGGCGGTCTTCTCTACGGCTTCAGCGATGCTTCCAACGACGGATGGGACAGTCCCCGTGTTCTCGTCAGTCTGATTGCGGGTGTGGTTTTTCTGATTCTCTTTGTCTGGCGGGAAATGAAGACCGAGAAGCCGATTCTGGAGTTCCGTGTTTTTAAATACGACATGTTCTCCCTGACGACGGTGATCAATGTGATTATTACGATGGCCATGTTCTCGGCCATGATTCTGCTGCCGATCTTCTTGCAGAACATCCGGGGATTCTCTCCCGTCAAGTCAGGTCTGCTGCTCCTTCCCGGAGCGCTGCTTATGGGCTTGATGTCGCCGATTACGGGCATGATCTTCGACCGGATCGGCGCCCGCTGGCTTGCGGTGATCGGTCTGCTTATCACGACCCTGACCACGTATGAACTCAGCCGACTGACCGTTAGTACGACCTATAACCATATGCTGCTGCTCTATACCCTGCGCATGTTCGGCATGTCCATGCTGATGATGCCCATTCAGACGGCTGGGCTTAACCAGCTCCCCCGGCGTCTGAACGCCCACGGCTCAGCCATGTCGCAGACGCTGCGGAACGTAGCCGGCGCTCTGGGAACAGCGCTTCTGGTCACTCTGTTCATGAATGCCTCCGAAGACCGGGGCAAGGAGCTGGTTCAAGCTGCGGGCATCAACCCCGCGGACCCTGCCAATCAGACCAAGATGCTGGAGATTACGCAGCAGGCGACCGTCTACGGCATCAATCATGCGTTTGTCGTCTCGATGTGGATGGCCGTCGCCGCTCTCGCGCTGGCTTTCTTTATCCGCAGAGTCGAGCCTAACCGGGAGAAAGACGTTCACGCCGAATAAAGGGTGAACCTGCCCCGGCCCGGAGCTTTGCGGGCCGGGGTTTTTTTGCCGGACGTTCTCTCCCGTACCCACGACGCATCGTGAAGGCTTGCCAAACGGACGGCCGCCCAGTAGTATATGGATGGTTATGGCTGAATCCGAACCGTCAGCCAGTATTTGAAGAAACTTAAGAGCCGGCGGCTTGCGAAGGAACAGAAAGCAGGGCCAGCGGGTCGAATAAGAGAAGAGGGAGCTTGTTGTCGTGTCGGCTTTGATTGCAGCAATTATATTTATATTCACGTTGATCCTGGTGATCGGGCAGCCGCGGGGCTTGTCCATCGGCTGGTCCGCCTGCGGCGGTGCGGCGGTTGCGCTCCTGACCGGGACGGTAGCCTTCGGGGATGTCGCCGATGTGACCGGCATCGTCTGGAACGCAACGCTGGCCTTTGTCGCCATCATTCTGAACTCCCTGATCCTGGACCGGATCGGGTTCTTTGAATGGGCTGCGCTTCACATGGCCCGGGCAGCGCGCGGAAACGGCATCCGGATGTTCGTGTACATCTCGGTGCTGGGGGCGCTGGTGTCCGCCTTCTTCGCCAATGACGGGGCAGCGCTCATTCTGACCCCGATTGTGCTGGCGATGGTCCGGGCGCTTCAATTTGACGAGCGCCGTGTATTTCCGTTCATTATTGCCGGCGGCTTTATCGCGGATACGACCTCGCTGCCGCTGGTCGTCAGCAACCTCGTGAACATCGTATCCGCGGATTTCTTCGGCATTACCTTTACCGAATACGCCGTCCGCATGTTTCTGCCGAATCTGTTCTCGCTCGGAGCCAGCATTCTGGTGCTGTTCCTGATGTTCCGCCGCAGTATTCCGCGGACATTCGACGGCTCTGTGCTCCGGGCACCGCGCGAGGCGATTCGCGATCCCCGATTGTTCGCATGGTCCTGGTTCATTCTCGGCCTGCTTCTGGCCGGCTATATGGCCAGCGGGCTGTTGCATATTCCGGTGTCGATTCCGATCGGAATCATTACCCTGGTGTTCATGCTGGCTGCCCGCAGGAGTCCCGTCCTGTCGATGAACGAAGTGCTCCGCAGCGCTCCCTGGTCGATTGTGTTCTTCTCTGTGGGGATGTACGTAGTAGTCTATGGTCTTCAGAACGCGGGTCTGACCGACCAACTGGCATCCGTCCTGGATTGGCTGGCTCGCCAAGGTGTGTTCGCAGCCGCCATGGGAATGGGGTTTATCGCTGCGCTGCTCTCTTCGGTCATGAACAATCTGCCGACCGTTATGATCGACGCGCTTGCGATCAAGGCGACAGCGGCGGACGGATTAGTGAAGGAGGCGCTCATCTACGCCAATGTCATCGGTTCCGACCTCGGACCGAAGATAACGCCGATCGGTTCTCTGGCCACGCTGCTCTGGCTTCATGTGCTCGCGGGCAAAGGAGTTAAGATCGGATGGGGAACCTATTTCAAGACCGGCATTCTGCTTACCGTTCCAACGCTGTTCCTGACCCTGCTTGGCCTGTATCTGGTCCTGCTGTTCTAGAGTTCCCGAGGGAACTGGATCACAGCCGAAAGCCTCCCCTCGGTGCTAAGATTCACTCGGAAGGGGGGCTTGGCGGGGGTTCGGAGGCGATGCTGCCCGTTGAACTGCGAATAGGGCTAAGGCTGTGTTGACACAGCCACCAAAAGTCATTACTCTTTATAGGGTGCTTATTATCCGTCAACAGGTCGGTATGGGGGTCAGGTGAGTGAGGGTAACTCTGTCTGTAAATGGGGTAATCACTTATTAATGCCGTTTACTGTTGAAAGCCAATGAAATGAAACCAATATCAGAAACAGAGGAAGTAATGAGATGAAGAGAATACTATCTGCAACAAACCGCCCGATCTTCTGGTTCAGTCTGGTCCTTCTGCTGAAGAGCGCGGTGGCATGGTATGTCGTCTTTAACGAGGGACCCAACTGGAGTATGGCTTTTACCGAAATACCGTTCTTTATCATCGTCTTCAGCTTAATTGAATGGTTCTCGTCCAAGCGCAAAATTCTCTATTACATGATTGCCAACCTGTTTATCAGCCTGATCTATTTCTCGGTCCTGATGTACTACAAGTATTACGGCGTCATCGCTACTTACCATGCGCTTCAGCAGGTTGACAAGGTCACCAAGGTCGGAGAGAGCACCTACTCACTGATCGCTCCGTATTATCTGTTCATCTTTGTAGATATTGTCTTCTTCCTGATCTTCATGCTTCGCCCGAAATACGTGAAGCGGATGAGGGAGCGGGGACGCTACCGGATGAACCGGACGGCCTTGATTGTGCTGAGCGCCGTCTCTCTCGGAATCTGCCTGTTCAGCATCTGGCCTAACCATGCCAGCATGAATGAGATCAAGAAGGCGGAGAGCATGGGGATTCTGAATTATGAAGTGTATACCCTGTTCGCCGACACGACGGAGGAAGAGGAACTGATCCCTTCATCCGAGATTACCCAGGATGCCATCAACAAGACCAAGGGCATTGAGATTCCGGCCGCACCGCTCTTCCAGGGCGTCGACAAGGGCAAGAACCTGATTGTCGTTCAGATGGAGTCGTTCCAGAATTTCCTGATCGGACTGAAGATTGACGGCCAGGAAATTACGCCGAACCTGAACAAGCTGGTCAAGGAAACGAGTTATTTTGACAATTTCTACACCAATGCCGGACAGGGCACAACTTCGGATGCCGAGTTCGTCGTCAACACCTCGTTCTTCGTGCCGAAGAATGAACCGGCCACTTCTTCCGATTACATGCAGAAGGACCTGCCGAGTCTGCCGAAGCTGATGTCCGAGAACGGATATTTCACGGCGACGTTCCATACGAACAGCGTGGATTTCTGGAACCGCAAGGCCCTCTATAAGGCCATCGGGTTCGAGAAGTTTTATGACCAGAAATTCTATGGAGACGAGGACCACATCGCATTCGGATCTTCGGATGAAATCCTGTACGCCAAAACGGTTCCCGAGCTGAAGAAGCTCGATGAACAGAACAATCCGTTCTACGCCATGGTTATTTCCATGAGCGCGCACCACCCGTTCCGGCTGCCTGAGGAGAAGCAGCGGATCAAGCTTCCCGACGAGTATGACGGCACGCTGATCGGGGACTACATTGTCTCCCAGAACTATGCCGACTACGCAATGGGACAGTTCCTGGAAGAGCTGAAGAGCAGCGGATTGTGGGATGACAGTCTGATCGTATTCTACGGCGATCATCAGGGCGTTCCGATGTACGCGCTGGATAATCCCCAGAAGAAGCTTCTTGCGAAGCTGGTCGGACACGAATACGGCTATACGGATATGTTTAACATTCCGTTCATCGTTCATTCGCCGAGCGGCCAACTTCCTGCGCAGATGTCCGGAACAGGCGGCCAGGTTGACGTGCTGCCGACGGTAGCCAATCTGCTGGGCGTGTCTCTGGACCACCAGCTGCACTTCGGGGAAGATCTGTACAACCAGAAGACGAACCTGCTTCCGGTCAGACACTTCCTGCCGACCGGCTCGTTCATCAATGACAAGAGCATCTATGTAACCGGCAAAGAATATGCCGATGGAATCAATTACAATTTTGCCGACAACAGTCCGCTTGAGAACGGCTCGACGGAAGAGCAATTCAAGGCAGCCCAGCGGCTGCTGCTGCTCTCCCACAGTTATCTGAGCCAGCTTCCGAACGAGGCGAGTCAGACGCCGGCCACTCCGGACAAATAGCAGCTAACCGAAAGAACCCGCGCAGAAGGCGCGGGTTCTTTTTGCTGAGCGCAAGAAGCAAATATTCTCCGGGCTTTGGGGGAGGCTAGGAAGGACAGGCGCTATGCCTACTCACACCTCAACAGTAAGGAAGGCGAACATGAACTCATCTTCGGACAAGACCCAAGACGCGCAAAAGCTGAAATGGTGGCAGCTCAGTCTTCTCGGCGTGGCCGGGACGATCGGGACGGGGTATTTCCTCGGCTCGGGGCTTGCCCTGTCCATCGGCGGCCCGGCCGTGCTGGTGCCCTATGTATTGGCTGCAATCGGAACATATGTCGTCTTCGACGCACTCGCCCGCATGACCGCCCAGCAGCCGGAGCAGGGCTCATTCCGTTCCTATGCGGAGAAGGCATTCGGCGGTTGGGCCGGGTTTGCCAGCGGCTGGAATTACTGGTTCTCGGAGCTGCTCATTATGGGCAGTCAGCTGGCGGCGCTGTCTATCTTCTCGAGGTTCTGGTTTCCGGCGGTTCCGATGTGGGCATTCGCGGCCGGGTATGCGGTGCTTAGCCTGATGATCGTCTTTTTTGGCAATAAAGGCTTTGACCGGGTCGAGAATATACTTGCCGTGATTAAATCGTCGGCCATTATCATGTTCCTGATTCTGGCTGCGGCCATGCTGGCAGGCTGGATCGGGGGCGCCCGCTATGCGCCCCGCTTCCCCCGAGGGGGCGGCTGGCTGCCCAACGGAACGATGGGTGTCTGGTCGGCGCTGATCTTTGCATTCTACGCCTATGGAGGCATCGAAGTTCTTGGCATCATGTCCAATCGTCTGCGCAAGCCCGAGGAAGCGCCCAAGGCCGGCAAAGTCATGCTCTTGAGCCTGACCGCCGTCTATGTGCTGTCCATTGGCCTGGCGGTGACGCTGGCGCCGCTGAAAGCCTTCAATTCCAAGGTCAGCCCCTTTGTGACGGCGCTTCGCAGCGATCATCTCGTCTGGGTGCCGCATGTCTTCAACGGTGTGCTGATCGTAGCCGGCTTCTCCACCATGACCGCTTCGCTCTATGCTATCACATCCATGATGATTACCCTGTCCGAGAAGGGGGATGCGCCGCATATATTCGCGCGGAAATGGAAGGACCGCTATCCGTTCTTCGCCCTCTGCCTGATCGCCTGCGGTCTGGCCGGCGCCATCATCATGGCTCTCGTACTCCCGGGCAAGGTATACGAATACATCACCACCGCCGCAGGCCTGATGATTCTGTACAACTGGTCCTTCATCCTGCTCTCGTCCGCCAAGCTGCTGAAGGGAGGGCGGCTGAGCGGCCTCAAACGCTGGACCGGTCTTCTGCTGATCGCCGCCGCCGTAAGCGGGACCTGGTTCCATAAGCTCAGCCGCCCCGGCTTCTTCATCAGTCTGATCGTCATCAGTCTGATCGCGCTCTGCGACTGGATCGTTCAGCGGACCCGCGCAGGCAGAGCGAAAGAAGCAGCGGGGTCGGGGGGAAGGAAGAGACCCGGCGCTCGGGCCCGCATCACTTCCGATCTTGGGGATTTCCCCGCCCGCCTTCAGCGGCAGAAGCGCCGTGACCGCTAAGCCGGGCGACGGCTAGACAAGAAAGAGCATCCGGGCGGCTTGGACGCCGAAATAAAGGCCGAATCCCACCAGAGACAGCCCGGAGAGGACGGAGATTCCCCGCAGAACGCCCGGGGTCATGATTCTGCGGAACAGGCTGGAAGCCGCAGCCATCGAGATATCCCAGAGCAGAATGCCCAGCACGATGCCGCCGCTGTGGACCAGCAGCTCTTCCATCGGATACTCGGCGGCGGCCTTGGCCAGTACCGAACCATAAATGCCGAGCCAGAAGAGGATGGACAGCGGATTGAACAGCGACATCAGAAAGCCGGAGACGTAGGAACCCAGCAGCGACACCTGAGGGTCCCGCGCCCGGACTTCCCGGAGCTGCCGGGCCTTCAGGATGCTCTCCACTCCGGTATACACCAGCACAAAGAATCCGAAGAGCCAGAGAAACGCTTTGACATACGGAGAGTCCAGCAGGTGAATCATTCCGAAATAGACCAGCAGCATGTAGATCAGATCGGCGCAGATCGCTCCGAGACCGACCAGCCAGGCATGCCAGAATCCGCCGCGGAGGCCCTTGTCCAGTTGGGCGGCATTGATCGGGCCGATCGGAGCGGAGAGCGAGAGCCCCAGCAGAATGTAACCCATGAAGATCTGAATGATGTCCTCCTCCTTTTGTAACCCAGTTTATTCGGACAAGAAGGAGACTAGGACTATCCGGAGCAAAAAAAAGCCCGGCAAATCGCAGGATTCGCCAGGCAGGTGGAAGAGAGCCGCGAGCGGCTGGAACTGCTTTTACATCGACAAGGCCTTATTCGCAGCGGCGATTGACGGCAGAGAGCAGCTTGGGAAGGTCGCAGGCCGGATGCAGTCCCTGCTCCAGCCTGAGGATGAATACCTTGGCATGCTGCGTAATAGCGGCAAGCAGCTGCGGGTTTGGGAATCATAAATACTCGATGTATTTCCTCCTTAGGCGGTATGCATCAGCCTATTCCGCGAAGGGAGGAGGGATGATCGGACTCCGGTTGAAGCTGTATCTGCTCCCGGTAGCCGGCAAGCGATTCGTCAATAATCCGGCCGATCAGAAGCGGATCGGCATCCCAGAGGAGAGCCTGCGCATACTGCCAGGCATTCTCCTCGATGCGCAGGCGAATCCCGGCTTCTTCCCGTTCCGTAAGCGGGCCGTCCAGGGCATCCGCCAGACCGCGAAGCTCCCGGTCCTGGGCATGGCCCAGTTCATGGGCAAGAACTACCTCGATATATTCCTTCAACCGCTCCGTCGAACCGAACAGCCGGACGCACTGGGCAACAATCGATGCCTTGTACAAGAAGACCGTGTGGCTGTCCAAATGGTATTTGCCTCCAACCAGCCGCTTGCCGGGGAAGCGGGGCTCAATGACCACCGGTATGTTTTGGCGGGAACGGCTCACCAGATCGGCTGCCGTCCGCTCGAATAATTCGTCTTTCAGATGCCTCGACCCGCTTTCACTAAGTTGTCTTGATTCCAGTTTACGCCGTTTTGAAACCGATTTTTAATTAAATTTTGAACAAAATGATGACAATTCCTGAAATGACCCGCCACGCCGCTTGATTGCCGCCTTGCCGCTTCGGTTAATGAATGTACAAAGAGCGAACCGAAGGAGGCGAACGGGCATGCAGACGATCTGGAAGGGAGCGGTCAGCTTCGGGCTGGTCAACGTTCCCGTCAAAATGTATACCGCTACGCATGACAATGATATTCCGCTGCGGATGATTCACCGCAAGCACAACGAACCGATCCACTACAGCCGGACGTGTCCCAAGTGCGAGCAGGAAGTCGCCTGGGAGGATATCGTCAAAGGCTATGAATATGAAGAAGGACACTACGTCACCTTTGACAAAGAAGAACTGGATGAATTGGCTTCGGAGACTTCGCGTGAAATCCGCATTTTGGATTTTGTCGATCTGGCCGAGATTGACCCGATCTACTATCAGCGCACCTATTATCTGTCGCCCGAAGAGACCGGCGCGCATGCCTACAGGCTGCTGGTCGAGGCGCTGAAGTCCACGAAGAAGATCGGGATCGCCAATGTCACGATCCGCCAGAAGAGCAGCCTTGCGGCGGTGCGCGTCGTCGGCGACGTGCTGTCGCTCGTGACCATGTTCTACGCGGAAGAGATCCGCGACCGCAAGGAAATCCCGAACCTGCCGGAAGCCGAGAAGGTGGACCGCCGGGAGCTGGATATGGCCCGCATGCTGATCGACCAGCTGACCGGCAGCTTCGAGCCCGAGAAATACAAGGATGAATACCGGGAGCGCCTGATGGAAGCGATCGAAGACAAGATCGAGGGCAAGGAAGTCAAAGTCGCCCCGGAAGCGAAAGTAACGAATGTGCTGGATCTGATGGATGCTCTTCAAGCCAGCCTGAAGCAGCTTCAGCCCTCCGACCACACCGACAAGGGTGCTTCCTCGTCCGCCGGCGGCGCCAAGAAGCCGGAGAAACGGCGCAAGCCGCATAGTAAGCGGACCGGAGCTTAGGCCGTGCAGGCTTTTGTGCCGATGTCGCCAATCCTGGTACCGAGGCTGCCGGCAGGCCCGGAATGGGCGTACCAGCTCAAATGGGACGGCTTTCGGATGATTGCGGCGGTGCAGGAAGGCCGGGCGGCGCTGTGGTCCAAAAAAATGCGGCCCAAGGGCGCCGTCTATCCCGATTTGACCAAGGCGCTGGCCCGGCTTCCGGGCCGCCTGGTGCTCGACGGCGAAGCCGTGATTCTGGACCCCGCCACCGGACGGCCCAGCTTTCAGCAGATGCAGAAGCGCGACAAGCAGCAGGACCCCGGCGCCATCGCGGAGGCCGCCCGGCGCAGCCCGGTCCAGTTCGTGCTGTTCGACCTTCTGTACGAGCAGGGAGAGGATCTGCGCGGGCTTCCCTGGGAAGAGCGCAACCGGCGTCTTCAGGCCCTTGCTGCAGGCTGGGGGCCGCCTTTTTTTGTCGCGGACAGTCTGGAGGACGGGGCGGCGCTCTGGAGGTGGGTGGAGGAGCACGGCTGGGAAGGCGTCATTGCGAAACGGAGAACCAGCCCTTACCGGGAGGGCAAGGAGCATGGCGACTGGTACAAGCGCAAGCTGTCTTTTCGCTATGAGGCGCAGGCGGTGGCGGTGCTCTACAAGGAAGGCCGGCTCTCGAGCCTGGCCATGATCCGGGAGGGGCGCTACTTCGGCCGGATTTCCTCCGGACTGAACGAAGCGGCCAAGTCGCAGCTGGCCCGGCTGGAGATGGACGGCTCCGCGCACGATTACTTCCCGGGGGCGCTGCCCGAAGGGCTCCGGGGAACAGTCATCCGCTGGCTTCGCCATCCGCTCGCCGTTACGGTTACAGGGCGGGAACGGACGGAGGCGGGCCTGCTGCGCCATCCCAAGCTGCTGGAACTGGAGGGGATTCCGCTGTGAACGTCACCCTGGAAGTGGAAGGACATCTCATCGAAATGACCCATCCCGACAAAATACTCTGGCCCCTTGCAGGCATCCGCAAAGCGGATTATCTGCGCGCCCTGGTGGAGCTTGCCCCTTATCTGATCCCCTACTGCCGGGACCGGTATCTGACTACAATCCGCTATCCCGGCGGGGTGGAGGAGAAACACTTCTACCAGAAGAACGCGCCTTCCCCGCTGCCTGAGTTTGTCTCAACGGCGGAATATAACGGAGTGCGGTACGTGCATCTCGATTCGCTGCCGACCCTGCTGTGGCTGGGCAATCTGGGAGCGCTGGAATTCCACCCTTCCTTCGACCGGATCGGAAGAAGCGACGCCGCGGAATGGGTGCTGGATATCGACCCCAGCGAAGGCCGCGAAGCGGGCGTGATGGAGGCGGTCTCGCGGATCGGCGATACGCTGGAGGGTCTGGGGCTGTCTTCGGTGCCGAAGACGTCGGGGGCGGACGGGGTACAGATTCTCATTCCGCTGACGGAAGGCTATTCATTCGGCCAGCTGCACCGGCTCGGAGGGTTCATGGGTCACTATCTGGAGGATAAATACCCGAAGCTCTTTACCACCGAGCGCCGGCTGAAGGACAGACAGGGACGGTATTACGTCGATTATGTCCAGCAGGCTGCCGGCAAAAGCCTTGCGGCGCCGTATACGCCGCGCGGGCGGAAAGAGGCGACGATCAGCACGCCGCTGACCTGGGAGGAAGTGCGGGGCGGCGCAGATCCGCGCGCCTTCCATCTGGGCAGCATCGGAGCGCGGCTTGCGGAGAAGGGCGATCTTCTGGCCGGGGCGCCGCGCCAGAACCTGGACGCCATCCTGAAATTCATCGGCGCGGCTTCGGAGCCGTGAAGAGGCTTTTGTCACAATTGGAGTGACTCCTGTCACACGCATCGGGGAATTGTTCATCCTATACTCGGTGAACACTACACGAAGAGGGAGCGAGAGCGTATGCGCATTGAGCTGGATACCTTGACCGAAGAGCGTCTCCGACACAGCCTGAAAGGACGACCGGGGATATTCAAGCTGTATTACGATACGGAGGATTGCGGCTGCAACGGCGTGCTGGTTATTCAGATCGTGGAAGAGCCGTATCCGACCGATATCCGGATTCAGGAGGAGCCGTTGGCCTTCGTCGTGGACCGGCAGCAGGAGAGCCAATTCGACGAAGAGATGCGTCTGCGGGCCGATCCGGACTATCCGTCCTATTCGCTGTCCAGCGACGGAACCTGGTTCGGCGTGAATATCCGGGTGAAAGATTTGCGGCCTTAGGGCCGCTGTTATTCACTGCCCATCGGGACAGGCTGCTTCTTTCGACATGGAAGAGGCAGCCTTTTCATTTATCCCCCTTTATGTTACGTTAGGTAGAGGTTCAGGCCCCGAAATAACAACCAAGGAGATACAAATATGTCTCTTCAGATTGCCGTGCTGGGCATGCTTTGGGACAAGAGCAGCCATCCCTATGAGATCAAGAAGCTGATGCTTCGCTACAATCTGGATCAGGTGGTCAGCATTACGGACGGCGCCCTGTATTACAGCTTTGCTTCCCTGGTCAAGAAAGGCTATGTAAGCCCGATTGAAGTCGTTCACACCGATAACCGTCCCGACAAGACGATGTATGCCATCACCGATAAAGGACGCCAAGGGCTTGTGGACGAAATATACAAAAGCTTCAAGAAGAGCACGGACCTCAAATCGCTCTCGCACGTGCTTCCCTTCCTCAAGCATGCCGACAGCGACAGGCTGGCGATTCTGATCGAGGACACGATTGAGAAGCTGGAGAAGCGGATTGCATTTATCGAGACGCATCGCCTGCTGTTTCCCGAAGCGATCAGCCAGGAAGAAATTCAGCTTCTGGCCCAATATTCGGAAGATGGGCTCCGAAGAGAGAAGACCGCGTTTCAGGAGCTTTTGAAGATTGTCAAAGCGCATTGAGGAGGCGTTTACATGCCAGGCCTTATCCGGATTTGGACGGATAAGGCCTTTTTGCTGCGAGGAAGGTTCGGACGAAAGCCGATTGACATCTTAAATTTAAGGAGTATAATCTAACCAGTGTACTTTAGACAGAGTATTATAGATACCAAAGTGGAGGTTGGAGAATGAAATCATTTTTGAAGAACAAGGGGATTATGGCCGGTGCCTTCATGATGCTGTTCTACCAGATCATTATGATCAGCATCTTCATGTGGGGCTACAGCGCTGTCCCGAAGAATGTAACGGATCTGAAAGTCGCCATTGTCAATGAGGATCAAGAGACGGGAACCCGATTGGCTGCGCAGCTGAGCGAGAACTTGCCGTTCAAGCTGGTAGACGGCTTGTCGCTGGAGAAAGCCAAGACGGAGCTGAATGAACGCGATTTGCAGCTGGTCATTCATATTCCGCAGAATTTTACCGCCAAGATGACCGCCCAGGGCGAACAGGCCAACCTGGACTTCCTGGTGAATCAGTCCAATTCGCAGATGATTACAAGCAGCATTCAGAACGTTGTGAATCAGATCTCCAAGCAGCTTGTGGCCCAGACCCAGACTCAGAGCTTCACGGCCTTGCTGGAGCAGACGCAGATGCCGAAGGAGCAGGCAGAACAGACGGTGAACAGCGTGATGAACAAGATTTCGCCGAACATCATCTCGACCCATGTGCCGCCGGCAGGCATGCATAACCTGATGGCGCCGATGTTCCTGTCCATGGCTTCCTATGTAGGCGCCATGATTTATTCGATGATGAGCATCGGAGCGCTCAACAAGCTGAAGGGCCAACTCGGCAAAGGCAGAGCCTTCCTGTCTCTTCAGGGCGTCAACGTGCTTCTCTCGCTGATTGTGCCGCTCGTCGGCGTCTCGATCTACTTCGGCATTCACGGGTACGGAGCTGAGGCCTTCATCAAGACCTGGCTGACGCACTCGCTGGAGATGTTCGCCGCCATTGAATTCACGAGCATATTCTGCATCCTTGCCGGCCAAGCAGGCATGCTGATCAATATGCCGCTCGTGCTGATTCAGAGCATCGCTTGCGGCGCGGCCATTCCGCAGGAAATGATGCCGGGCTTTTTCAAATTCATGAGCTACATTTCGCCGATGTTCTACAGCGTCCATCTGGATTACAATACCCTCTTTGGCGGCGGCGGCACTTCCGGGTACCTCACAGGCCTGGCGCTGCTTGCAGCCGGGGCGCTGCTCGTCAATACGGTCATTCACAGTCTGAAGCCGGCCGGGGCCAAGAAGGCTCCTGCGGCGGAAGCCGAAGCGGCAGGCGTGCCGTCCGTGCAAATGTAACGGTGCATGTGTAACCAACGGATTCTTCCTTAACTCTCAATAAGCGGGCTGCTGTCCTTTAAGGATAGCAGCCCGTTTGCGGTCTAACGTCCATCTTCCTTCTCCGGCTGGTGTCTCCGGCTCAAGATCAGAAGCAGGAACGCGACGGCAGTCAGTCCCCCGCCCAGCCAGCGCAGCCCCGCCGCGCTGAACCGGTCGCCCATAACCAGGCCGATCAGCAGGGAAGCCAGGATGGTGCCCAGATAGCGCGACGTATTGAAGACGCCGGAGGCGACGCCGATGATTGTCTTCGGCGCACTTCGGAACAGGGCGGCCTGCATCGCCACACTGTTCAATCCGTTGGCAGCTCCAAAGGCCGCCAGAGACGCCGCTATCCCGAGAAACGGGGAATGGCTGGTGACCGCGGTCAGCAACAGAGAACCCAGCGTCATCAGGACGGCGGCGCCGGTCAGCGCGGGACGGGGCCCGGAACGGTCCACCCACTTGCCGGCCGCGGGGGCGACTGCGAGAGAGCATAAGCCCAGGCACAGCATGAGAAGGCCCGTCTGATACTCGCTGAGGCGGCGAACCGTCTGCAGAAAGGACGGCATGCCGAAGAACAGCGAGTAATAGAGGAGGTTGACCAGCACGTATTCCAGATTGACCCTGTACAGGGCCGGGTTCTCATGGAAGGTTCGAAGCGGGATGAACGGCGAGGGGGAGCGGTACTCATGCCGAACGAAGGCGATCAGCAGAACGGCTCCCAGGCTCATCAGCCCAACCGCAGCCGGACCGGCATGTCCCGAAGACTTGGCGGACAGAATGCCCAGCAGCAGGGCAGTCAGGCCGAATGCGAAGAGAAGCATGCCCGGAATGCCCAGTGTCGGTATCCGGCTGCGCAGCGCAGACAGTCTGGAATTGGCCGGGAGCGGCGCATCATCCGGGATCACCTTGCGGGCGAGCAGATAACCGGCCGCCGTCAGCGGCAGATTGACGAGGAAGATGGCTTCCCACCCTCCCCAATAAGTCAGAAGCCCGCCGACGAACGGTCCCACCGCCGCTGCGCCCGACAGGAAGAGGGACAGTGCGGACAAGGCTGCGCCGGACTTGGCGCTGATATGAATGCGAACCAACGCCATTCCAACTGCGGCCATCATGCTCGTTCCGATAGATTGCAGGATGCGCAGAGCGACCAGCCAGCCGAAGCCGGGAGCCAGCGGCGCGAGCAGGGAAGCGGTGAATACCATCGTCTGTCCTGCCAGAAATATCCGCTTCGAGCCCCATACGTCGCTTGCCTTGCCCATAACGGGCTGCGCCACGGCGCTTGCGATATAGAAGGCAAAGATAATCCAGGAAGCGGACGTATATTCCAATCCAAAGGTTCGCTGAAGCCGAATCAGAGCAACGGAAATCATGGAAGAGTTCAGCGGATTCAGCATGATGCCGAGTCCGACGGCCATCAGAAGCCATTTCTGTCTTGAATTCATCATCCTCAACCTCCTCGAATGGAATGAAAAGTTACCCTTCATGCTACTCTCCTCTGCTGATTACTTCCAACGCATTATATGTTATATTATCATTTATCAGGGAGAATGAAGGAGGGGCAGAAATGGAATTACTGCAGCTTCAGTATTTTGTGGAAGTAGCCAGAATCGGGCATGTCACCGAAGCGGCGAATCGTCTGCACGTGACCCAGTCTTCTCTCAGCAGGACGATTCACCGGCTGGAAGAGGACCTCGGGGTGCCTCTCTTTGACCGTATCGGGCGCAGAGTCCGGCTGAACGCCAATGGCGCGCGCTTCCTTGAACGGGCCCAGCGGGCGTTGTTTGAATTGGAACAGGGGCGGCAGGAGCTGAGCGGCCAGAGCGGGGCGGCTAGCGGCACGCTTGAGCTTGCCGTCAATACCGCCAGCATGCTGCCGGCAATCCTTGGCGAGCTGCGGGGCAGAGAGCCCTCCATTCATTTTCATGTCCAGATGATGCCTCTCGATGAGATGGCGGCCTGCCTTCGGCGGGGCGAAGCGGACTACTGTCTGGTCTCCCCGCTGTTCGAGCAGGAGGACATTCAGTGTGAACTGATCCATACCGATCCGATTGTCTTGGCGGTTCCCGCGGAACACCGTCTTGCCGGTCGCTCGGCGTTATCTCTTGCCGACATTGGAGAAGAGGAACTGGTTGGGGTCAAGAAAGGCTACGGGACACGCGATCTCATCGACTCTCTGTGCCGGTCGGCAGGCGTAACGCCGCGGTACATCTATGAAGGGGATGAACCGGCGCGGATTCTCGACCTGGTCGAAGCCGGAATCGGGGCAGCCTTTGTACCGGGCACCGCCCGGGATTACCGCAGAGCAGTGGCCTATATCGGCTTCGAGAATGAAGATCTGGTCCGGGAGATTGCGCTGCTGCGTCACCGTGGACGTTACTTGTCCGATGCGGCCCGGAAGTTCCGCGATGTTGTGGCCGATTATTTTGAACGAAGCAGGAACGGAAGGACAAATCATCCAGAAGAGTAAGACTTCTCTATCGACGGATCTCCCCTGCTATGTTATTATGATAAACTGATAACGTGGTAGTGAACTAAAGCGGGAGGCCTAGAGAGATGAGAAGAAGAGGGATAGGGAGTTTAATTGCAGTTATTGGACTTACAGCCATGACGCTGCTGTCGGGATGTTCGGGCTCGGAGAACGGGGAGGGCAAGCTCATCATCGGCATTGACGACAAGTTCGCGCCGATGGGCTTCCGGGACGACAACAACGACATCGTCGGCTTTGATATTGACTATGCCAAGGCGGCAGCAGAGAAGATGGGCCGTGACGTGACCTTCCAGCCGATTGACTGGTCCGCCAAGGAGTCGGAGCTTAACAGCGGCCGAATCGACATGATCTGGAATGGCTATACGATTACGGACGAACGCAAGGAGAAAGTGCTCTTCACGAAGCCTTATCTGGAGAACAGCCAGGTCGCCGTCGTGCTGGCGGATTCGCCGCTTGCCAAGCTGTCCGATCTCGCCGGCAAGGAAATCGGGCTGCAGAGCCTCTCGTCGGCATCAGACGCGCTGGAGGCCAGTCCGATCAAGTCCGAAGTCGGGAAGGTCTCGGAGTTCCCGGACAACGTTCTGGCCCTGACGGATCTGAAATCCAAGCGTCTGGACGCAGTGATTATCGACGAGGTCGTAGCCGATTACTACATGTCCAAAGAACCGGGCACGTTCAAGGTGCTGGATGAGTCGCTCGCTCCCGAACAGTACGGCGTCGGCATCAAGAAGGGCAACGACGAGCTGCTCGAAGATCTGCAGAAGGCGCTGGACGAGCTAAGCAGCGACGGAACCGCCGATGAAATCTCCACGAAGTGGTTCGGAGAGAATAAGGTACTGAAATAACGAAGACATTGCTAGACTTGGGAGTCGGTTGAAGACATGAATCTGGACTATATTATCCAAATCTCCGGTCCGATGCTGGAAGGCGCCCGGACGACGATCCTGCTCTTTCTGATCGTAATCGTCCTGTCGATCCCGCTCGGAATGCTGGTCACCCTGATGGCCCGCAGCGCGGTCAAGCCTCTGGCCTGGATCGCCCATACGTACATCTATGTCATGCGCGGCACGCCGCTGCTGCTCCAGCTTCTGTTCTTCTGCTTCGGACTGCCGCAGATTCCGGTCATCGGCCCGCATCTGGTGCTGGACCGGTTCGTGGCGGCCAGTCTGGGCTTCATTCTGAACTATGGCGCCTATTTCGCGGAGATCTTCCGCGGCGGCCTGCTCTCCATCGACAAAGGCCAATACGAGGCGGCGCAGGTGCTGGGTCTGAACCGGTGGCAGACACTGCGCAAGGTCGTCCTGGCCCAGATGTTCCGCGTTGCGCTGCCGGCGGTCGCCAACGAGTCGATCACGCTGGTCAAGGACACGGCGCTGCTGTACGCCGTTGCGGTTCCGGAGCTGCTGAACTATGCCAAGACCGCCGTGAACCGGGACTTCACGGTGACGCCGTTCGTCGTCGCAGGCGTTATTTATCTGCTGATGACCCTCGTCCTGACCCTGCTGTTCAAGGGACTCGAACGGCGGTTTAAATATGAATAGAAGGAATGGCCGCGTATGGGAAGCATAATTGAAGTGGAACAACTGCAAAAGTCATTCGGCGCTCTGGAAGTCCTGAAAGAGATTACCTTTGAGGTGAATCCGGGCGAAGTCATCGCGGTCATCGGGCCCTCCGGGTCGGGCAAGAGCACCATGCTGCGAAGCCTGATTCATCTGGAGGAAGTGAACGGCGGAACGATCCGGATTCACGGCAAGCCGCTGGTCGAGAAGGGCGGCTATGCGGAGAAGCATCAGATCCGGGAACTGACCGCAAGCATGGGAATGGTCTTTCAGCATTTCAATCTGTTCCCGCACCTTACCGTCCGAGGCAATCTGGAGCTGGCTCCGCGCACGCTGAATCGCGGCAGCGACGAAGCCATCCGGGCGCGAAGCCTCGAGCTGCTTGCCAAGGTAGGGCTGGCGGACAAAGCAGACTCGTACCCGTCCATGCTCTCGGGCGGCCAGAAGCAGCGGGTGGCCATTGCCAGAGCGCTGATGCTGCAGCCCGAGATTCTGCTGTTCGACGAACCGACCTCGGCACTGGACCCGGAGCTGACCGGCGAGGTGCTGCGGGTCATCCGGCAGCTTGCCGAGGAGAACATGACCATGCTGATTGTGACGCATGAAATGGCGTTTGCCCGGGATGTGGCGGACCGGATCTTCTTCATGGACCGGGGGGAAATCGCCGAATCGGGAACCCCGGAAGAGATCTTCGGAAGCCCGCAGACGGAGCGGACCCGGGCGTTCATTGGGCAGGATTAGAGCGGTATGCTGGCGGCTGTTCCTTCTCTCGCAGAAGGAGCGGCCGCCTATTTATATGGGGAGGGAAACACCATGATACGGACGATTACACCGGCAGACAACCCCGGTATCGAAACGATTATCCGCCAGTGCCTGATTGAGTTCGGAGGCAACCGGGAAGGACTGGCCTGGCAGGACGAGAGCTTAAACCGCTTATCGGATTATTATGAAGCGGAGGGACGGGCTTACTGGGTCGCCTTCAGCAGCACCGGCCGTATGCTGGGCGGCTGCGGCATCGCCGAATTCGGCTCTCCGGAGCAAGGCGTCTGCGAGCTTCAGAAGATGTATCTGCTTCCCGAGGCGAGAGGGACGGGTGCGGCGGCGATTCTCCTTCGGACCGCGCTGGAGTTCGCCGAGCGGCATTACCAGTCCTGCTACCTGGAGACGCTTCAGACAATGGAAGCGGCGAACCGCTTCTATCTCAAGCACGGCTTCCGTCCGCTCCCGGCCCCGCTGGCCGGGTCGGAGCATTTTGCCTGCGATGCCTGGTATATGCGCAAGCTGTGAAGGCTGTGTTGCAGGCCGGAAGGATAGGATCCTATAATGTAAGACATGAAGAAAGCAGGGAGAAGGAGCAGCAGAAGATGAGAGAGATGAAGAACGTAGAGGAGCGGATTCTGGACCGTGCGCTGTATTTGATGGGGAAGAACAAGCGATGCGACATTTCCATCCGGGCCATTGCCAAGGAAGCCGGAGTCAACGTAAGCGCGATTAATTACTACTTCCGGACCAAAGAGGAAATGCTTCGGCTCGTGAAGGAATTCTACATCGGCAACACGCAGGCGGTGCTGGACATTCTGAAGGACCGGACGCTGGAAGACGAGGAGAGGCTCCTGCTGGCGGCCAATGAAATTATGGAATATGCGCTCCGGTTCCCCGGGAATATGGTGATCCACACACATTCCCTTACTGCTGCCGCTTCCGACGAAGCTTCGGCAACCATTGTGAGTCTGTCGGAAGAGATTGGTCTGCTGCTGCAGCAGGCGCTCGGGCGAATCGCACCCGGAGACGAGATGGCGCTGCAATTTAAGTATGTCATCTTCACTTCTTCGGTGAATTACCCTGCCGAATCCGAAGAAATGGCGCCCTCTATCCAAGACTTGCTGGAAGACAGGGAAGGACGTCTGAAGTATCTCCGTCTGCTCCTGGATTCCTTGAAGGCGGTCTAGCCGGGGATGAGGTTCGCAGAAAATTCAAACACTTTGTTTGAAACGTATTGTATCAGTTTCATTTCTCTTTTATAGTAGAGTTACAGGCCTTTCTTCTTTGAATCTATGTGAAATGAATCACTTACCGGTCTGTAAAAAACCGCAGGGGAGCATTTGAAATGGCATATGAAACGCTTTTTAGCCCGATTCGCATCCGGGGACTCGAACTTAAGAACCGGGTGGTATTCCCGGCCATGGGTACCAAAATGGGGACGGAGGACCGGTTCGTCACCCAGCAGCTGATTGATTACCATGTGGCCCGGGCGGAGGGCGGCTGCGGACTGAACTTCGTTGAAGTCTGTTCGGTGTATGGCCCGGCCTCGCCCCGGAATTTTCTTGCCATTTCCGATGATCGCTATATCCCCGAATTGAAGCGTCTGGCCGATGCGGTCCATGCGGCCGGCGGCAAGGCGGGCATTCAGCTCTGGCTGGGCGGTATGGCGGTCGGCAGCGATCCGGACGCCGCTATGATTATCCCAAGCCCTGTACCCGTGAAGGGAACCGATGTTGTGCTGCCGGCCGCCACCCGGGAGACGCTGCGTGAAGCGGCGCAGGCTTTCGGCGAGGCCGCCCGGCGCGCTGTAGAGGCCGGTTATGATACTCTCGAGTTCCACGCAGGCCATAATTATACGCCGCATTCCTTCCTGAGCCCGTATTTTAACCGCAGAACCGACGAGTACGGCGGAAGTCTGGAGAACCGGGCCCGGTTCCTTCTGGAATGCATTGAAGCCATCCGCAACAATGTGCCGGAAGAGATGCCGCTGTTCATGCGGATCGACGCGCACGACGATTATCTGGAGGGCGGCCTGACGATCGAAGAAGTCATTGAATTCTGCAAAATGGCCGGTACGGCCGGCGTTGACGTCCTGGACGTCTCCCGCGGAAACTTCTCTTCGGCGGCCATTAAATACGAAGTGCCGCCGATTGACCTCCCCCGCGGATTCAATGTAGACAATGCCGCCCGCATCCGGCGGGAGACCGGCATGGCCACGGTGGCCGTCGGCCGCATCAATGCGCCGGACCAGGCCGAAGAGATTCTGGTCGCCGATAAGGCCGACCTGGTCGTTATGGGCCGGGCGCAACTGGCCGATCCCGACTTTTGCGAGAAAGCCCTGACGGGCCGCAGTCATGACATTGTGCAGTGCGTAGCCTGCAACCAGGGCTGCTATGACGGCTTCGTCTCCGCAGAAGTTCCGTTCATCACGTGTCTGCGCAACCCGGCGCTCGGCCGGGAGGCCGAATTCCGGCTGAAGGCGGCAGAGCAGCCGAAGAAGGTCCTGATCGCAGGAGGCGGCATTGCCGGTCTGGAAGCAGCTATGGTGCTGAAGCGCCGCGGACATGAACCGATTGTCTGCGAGGCGACCGGCTCGCTGGGCGGGCAATTCGCCTTGGCCGGCGAAGCGCCGCGCAAGGAAGAAATGAAGGCAGCCGCCCTCTCCCGAGGCGAGCAGGTCATCCGGGAAGGCGTCGAAGTCCGGCTGGATACTCCGGTCACGCCGCAGTTGCTGGAAGAGCTTCAGCCCGACGAGGTCATCTCGGCCATCGGCGCCGCTCCGATGGAGCTTCGCGTTCCGGGCAACGAACTCTCCTTCGTAACCAACTCGCATGACGTATTGTCGGGCCGCGTCCCGGTATCGGGCCGGGTTGTCATTGTCGGCGGCGGTCTGGTCGGTCTGGAAGTGGCGGAATATGTTCACGGCAGCGCTTCGGAGATTACGGTCGTCGAAATGCAGGAGAAGGTCGCCAAGGACTTGGGAGACCTCCGGTCTATCTGCGTGATGGAGAATCTGCATGCTTCCGGTGTCCGGATTCTGACCCATACCCGCTGCCTGGAGATTCAGGAGGAGGGCGTGGTGCTGGAGACCGAAGGCGGGGCGCTTACGACGTATCCATGCGACGCGGTCGTCATCGCCATCGGAGCCCGGTCGCGCGATTTCAGTCCGGTGCGCACGTATTGTGAAGATCACCGCATCCCGTTCCATGTGATCGGCGATGCCCTGAAGGCCCGCAGGGCGCTGAACGCGGTCAGCGAAGCCCACGAAGTCGCCCGCTCCATCTAGAGCGGCTAGAGCGACTAGAGCGGCAGCATCCCTTTCATCTGTTGGGTCGCAATTCTCATCCGAAGCGGGTCAAGCTTATGAGCTTGTCCCGCTTTTTCTATACAGGCTCTGAGCTCGGCTTCGCTCTCGCATACCGAAACATGCTCCAGCCATATACTGTAGGGGGTCCGGCGCACCACGGACAGATGCAGCGGATAGACGCTGCGTGATTTCAGGATATACCAGCCAGGCTCCATCCGGTTCCAGGGTGCCCGAAATACCGAGAGGAACGGGAGACGCCGGTGGGCGGTCCAATCGTGCTCCTGCTGAATCTGACGGATCTCGCGGTAAATATCGGTCGTTATCCGCTCATCGCAGCAGGTGAAGTGGGCGGTGAACGCCATGAATTGCTTTAATTTGTCGATCTGTCGGCTGCCGAAGCCGTAGCCAACAATGAAGCGCTGCTCCTCCTCCTCGAACCACAGAGCTGCAAAGCTGGACTCCTCCAGACTCACGGGGTCCAGCATCCGGGGAAGAGTTCCGAAATAATAGGTTTTTGTCAATGGCATCCGATTACAGCCTCCTGTCGTCCGAAATTGGATTATCCGAATCTTACCCGAGAAGCGGCAGGGAAGTAAAAAGCATTTAAAGCCTTTTAAAGCGCGCTGTCCCAGAAATCCGCAAAATCTCTCGATAAAACCCGTTCCGGCTTCATCGGATCGGTGTTTTTCTAAGGGTAGCGGCGAGTTTCTTCAAAATTAAGACAATCTGAATGCAGACACCTAAGTTCTTATAGTTTCTTAACGGGTTTCTTAAGGCCGTTCCTTTGGGAGCGGGGAGGGTATATATTTAAGAGCCGGATCGAGTCTGCCGCAAGGAGGTCTATATGAATCAACCCCTGCATGAAGAGAGATACACCCAGCAGCACTTGGCCAACGAGAGAACGTACCTCGCCTGGGTACGGACCAGCATAGCCGTGATCGGCCTTGGATTCCTGAGCGCGGGAATCGCTTTTCGAACCGAAGCCCTGGCTTCCGTAGGCCACTGGATCGCTTCCATCGGAGGCGTGGGCGCCGTTCTTCTCGGCGCGCTGATTCAGCTGCTGGCCACGCTGGATTTTCAGCGGAGACGGAGAGAGATCAACGCCGGAATCTTCCATTCCCGCTCAATTCCCGTCTGGTCGCTGTTTATCGCCATGACAGTAATTTGCAGTCTGCTGATTATCCTGGTTGTAATGATGTTCTACGACGCATAGGAAGCAAGGAATAAAGAGATGGCCTGGAGGAAGCGTAATGCGCGCAGGAATTTACAGCGGACAATTTCGACGATTGGCTGCAGTTCAGACTCCATTTGACGAATTCCTTATTATGGTATAATCTGGATCAGAATAGGGTTTCGGGGGTGTGGAATTTGGTCAGTCTGGATTTGAGCAGCATTGACGACTTGGACGCGTTGACACGTATGCTGAAATTAACCTACATCAACGAGGATTGGCGTCCGATGATCACCATTGCCGATAAATTATACGATGAAGCCTGTGTGAATTATCACGATCATCAACAGCAGAGGGAACGAGGAGATAAGGTTCTGTACTACTCCGAAAAACCTTTATTATATTATTTCGGATACAGTCAATTAACGAAAGGGCTGGCATTACAGAAGCTAGGGAGATATCAAGAGTCCAGAGCCTGTATCGAGAAGTATAGAGACTTGTCGTGGATGGAACGGTCAAGCGATTTTGATTACAAGATTATTAATGACTTCAAATCATTTGCCATCGGGAATACGTATACCTTAGATTTGTTGGAGGGCAGGGAAGAGGTGCTGCCGCTCTATGTCGATCATATTTCCCGCAATAAGGAAGACATCCTGGAGTTGCTGGCCGGAATCATAACCCTTCTGGAGGCGGCTTTAAAGAACAATTTTCAGATCGATGGGATTCTGGAGGAGTTCGCAGAGGCACTAGATCAAGTGAAGAAGCTATGCCATGAGAATTCGGTGAACATCCGATACTTCACGGAGTATTTTTATCTTTATTCGCTCTACCAATTCAAGACGAAGAAGTATTATACTGCTTTTGATGTACTCCTGGATAGCTTATCTTATAGTGTTAAATTCAATGATAATATGGCATTCAAGAAGAATGTAGCGTTTTACGAAACGCTTAGGCAACACGCAGAGCGGGACCAGAACGAAAAATACGGTATACAGTTGCAAGCCGTCTTTGAACGAGTGCTGCAGGATGAAGTACATATTTCTCTCAGCAGTCTTTACGACCCTTCTTATCGTTAGTTTGGGGAGAGTAATTCCATAGAGACCCGCGCATAGCGCGGGTTTTTGTGTATCATTATCCCCTAAGATCGAGAAGCAGACCCCTGGGGTATAATAATGCAATGGTTGACAGAAGGGTATCCAATCCCTCATCATGGAGGACTGATACAGGATCAAGAATCGAGGTTGTTCGCATGAAGAAGATGGAGACCAACCGATGGTATTTTATCGGAATACACGCATTATTGCTGATCACATGCCTAATGATTCTTTATGCCTTTTCTCCTTCCATACGGATCAGAGTGGCAGATTGGATAAGACCGGCAGATTCCGTATCTACCGTTGCTCACCGGGGAGCTTCCGGATATGCCCCTGAGAATACAATGCCTGCCTTTCAGTTAGCCCTTGAATTGAATGCAGACTACCTGGAGTTGGACATTCAACTTACCAAAGACAAAATTCCTGTCATTATCCATGATCCAACCGTTGATCGAACAACCAATGGAACGGGCAATGTGCGCGATATGACTTTGGAGCAGATCGAGAGGCTTGACGCCGGTTCCTGGTTTAATGACAAGTATCCGATGTTCGCAAGAGATCGTTACGCCAACCTCCAAATCCCCACATTGGATCAGCTCTTTGCGGAATTTGGAGGGAGAGTTCACTATTTGATTGAAATTAAGGATCCCAGCTATAACAAGGGAATTGAATCTTTGTTGAATCAGTATATTGAGCGATATGATCTGGAGAACAAGGTAACCGTTCAATCCTTCAGTGAGAAGAGTCTGAAGAAAATCCATGACATCAATCCGGAAATTCCCTTGTACCAAATTGTCTGGTGCGATTCTCCCTACACTCAATTCATGGATATCTCTTTCAAAAGAATCAAGTCTTATGCCGTTGGAGTCAGTCCGAACTTCCAGGGAATAAACGCGGCCTTTGTGAACCAAGCCAAGAAGAAAGGCCTTAAGGTTATGATTTATACAATTAACTATCAAGGAAATATGGAAAAAGCCATTCATTGGGGCGCTGACGGAGTGTACACGAATTATCCGGATCGCTTTCAGGAAGTCTTGGATAAAAGGAAAGAAGAGACTGGATTCTGATCCAAGTCTCTTCTTTGGATTCTGGGACTTTACATTTTTATATAAATGCTCTATTAACGTGATCGTTCTCACATACAGATATAGGCGGAATACGAAACAATGTGGACATGAACAATCATAAATTTGTATCAAGTGGAATATCATGTAACTTCATGTGAAAGGATGGATCGTTTTGGATTTGGATTTAAACAGAGTCAACGCTGATTCACTGGTTCTGATGATACGGGCATCGTTCACGCTGGAAAATTGGGAGGGCATTCTCCAGATCTCCGACAGACTTTATTCCGAGATATTGCAATTTTACGAGATCAACCAGAGTGAGCGCGCAATTGGACAGAAGGTAAGCAATTTCGGCCTTGCACGCAACATCGTATATTATTTTGGTTATAGTATGTGTATGAAAGGAGTCGCGCTAGAGAAGCTAGGGAGACACGCCGAAGCCCGCGATTGTATCAAAAAATATGAGGAGTTGGGCTGGGTCAACGGAATGGACGCAGAGGGCTGGACAGAGGTGGAGTATTATCGCAATATCGCCAAGGCGAACCGTTATGTTGTCGATCTGGCAGAGGGGAAACTGGAAGTTGTCCCGCAGTATGTGGAGTTCCTCCGAAACAATGAGGAGGAGTTACTACCGGGATTAATTTACATCCTGGAAGCTGCGATAAAAAATGGATATGAGATTGACGACATCCTTAATGAATATAAGGATCAAATCGAGAGTATGGGCGAGTATTACGAAACGAAACGGAACATCCGGTACTACATAGATTATATTTACTTGCAAGCAAGATACTTTGCTATGAAAGGAAATATCACTGATTCTATAAACACTCTTCTACGAACTTTGGAAACATCTGTTAAACTAAAAGATGACACGGGGTTTCGCAAGGCAGCCGCTTTATTTGAGACACTGCGATACCAGGCAAAACCTGAGCAGCTAGCTAAGTACCTCGGAGTGATGCAACAAATACTAGAGACTAGGGAGGAGTTCGTTTTATGAAGAAATTTTTCTCGTGCATTCTGGTTGTGGTCGCATTGGTGGGTGTTAACGCTGCAGTTGTCAGCGCTGACGGAGGAAATGCACTCAAGAGTTCTGTAGCGAACGAGGGAATCGGTACGCTCAGTCACGGAGTAGATCATTAAACAAGAACCCATAACCGGACATAAGAACCGGAATAAGCACCATCGGGACTGCCCCCCGTTTGTGAGACAGGGATCAAAACACCTTGCAAGTTTAAGCAGCCAGTCGCCGGAAGTCTACCGGGGACTGGTTATTTAGTTTCGCCTGAATCCGAATTGAGTTATAGTAGGTGATGTAGTCTCGAACGGTCTGTTCAACGATTGCAGTCGTTGTACATATGAGATCTTCGAGGTAGAACGTTTCAGACTTTAGCGTGGAATGAAACGATTCAATGGGGGCATTATCAGCGGGCGTTCCCTTGCGGGACATGCTCATGGTAATGCCTTTTCCTTTGACTACAGCCTGGTACGCCTGTGACGTATACACACTGCCCTGGTCGCTATGAAGCAGCATGTTTGTCTGCTCTGGAAGTTGATTCAGCGTATCCAAAACCAAAGACGTGTCTTGCTTGTCCGCTATACTGTAAGCCACTATCTCCCCGTTGTACAGGTCCAGAATGCTCGAGAGATACAACATCTTGCCTCCAAACGGTAAATAGGTAATGTCCGTGACGAGTTTTTGTAGACAACCCTCTGCATGAAATTGCCGCTTTAGCAGATTCTCTGCTGGTTGTACGGGCTGCCCCGTGTTCTTGCGTTTCTTCATCCTTACGCGGCACTGTAGCCCTTCACGCTGCATAATCTGTTGAACTCGTTTATGGTTTATGGGCTCTTCTGCCCGAAGGAGTGCGGTGATTTTCCTGTACCCATATCGGAATTTATGCTGTACGCAAAGCTGCCTTATTTTCTCCACCGTAGCCTCTGAACGCTTGGTTTCTACGGCGGCTTTCCAGCGGTAGTAGGTGGCTCTTGCAATCCCAAGCCATGCGCAAGCCTCTAACACGGTTACTTCTTCTCGAATAGACTCGATCCAGGTAATGACGACTTGCGGTTCCACCTCCTTTCCAATTCCCTGTACTTTTTTAGCACGTCTAATTGCTGCTTTAAGAAACGATTCTCCGCCTTTACTCTTTCCAGTTCCGTAGAGTGTTCTGGAACTTTTCCGTAGCTGTACTGTTTGCCCACGGGCTGCTCCAAACGATGCACTTCGCCTTTTCGATACCATCTCATCCATGTCTTTAACTGTGTCTCGTTCCGTATTCCGAGCTGCTCCATTACCTCTCTGACCGGAACTCCTGCCAACCTCATCTCAATGGCTTTCATCTTGATTTCTACCGGGTAACTCACTCTAGTTGCCAACGCAAAAACACCTCCAAGATTATCTCCCTATCTTACGACAAGGTTCCATTCTCTTGAAGGTGTTTTGATTTGTCTCACGTTATGGGGTCAGTCCCCATCTCATCAACCCGCGCCCAGCGCGGGTTTTTCTTTTAAGAGGCGAAGTTCTTGTGTGGGCCCGAATGTCCGTTGGCGTACCACATCCAGTTAAGAATTTTTTAATAAACAGCGTTTAAACTGACCGTGCTGCCTGGACAGTGAGGATAACGTACGTTCGGAAAGGATGTTGATGAGGATGAATAAAATACTATTCATCGAGAATGAGAAGAATACAGAACAATTAATAGGCAAGGATTTGCTTCATGAAGCGTATGCCGTCACTCTAACCCATGACGAATGCACCGGCTTACAGTTGGCCAAAGAAGAACAATGGGATTTGATTCTCTTGGATTTTATGCCACCCGGATTTACCGGAATCGAGCTGTGTCGTCAAATAAGGGCAACCAAGCAAACTCCCATCATCATCCTTACAGCAGAAACCAGCCTTGAAGATAAAATCGACAGCTTGGATAGCGGAGCCGATGATTATCTTCCTAAGCCTGTTCATACTCAGGAGCTGCTGGCACGTATGAGGTCTTTGCTGAGACGCGCAGGTACTCTAAATGATGAGGATTTGTTAGTATATCATGATTTAGAACTTGATATTAAGGGGCGAATGCTCAAGATCAAGGACAGGTCTATAAACCTGACCAAACGCGAGTTCGAAATCCTCTTCGTTCTGATGAAAAATGCAGGCAGAGTCATGATGCGTGAAATGCTGCTGGAATCCGTATGGGGCTATGATTCTGACGTTGACATTAAGATAGTTGATGTCTATATCAGCTACCTTAGGAGTAAAATTGATGAACCTGGAAAACCTAGCGTTATTAAAACAATGCGAGGCTTAGGTTATGTCATCCGAAAATAAAATACACTTCCATACTGTCCTTTGAAGACGGGCGGCCCGAACTTTTTGACCCATTCCGCAAATAACTTCGCGGAAGTTTCGTTGCCTACAAGGACATAATCGGGATGATCATAAGCTACAATCTCGGGAAGGTATTCGGAAAATCCGTACATGGATCGTTCAAATGCAGTCCAGCCCAATACGCCAAGAGAGGCCTTCGTTATAAAGGGGTCCTGTCTTCCGTCACACAACACATTTCCGCCGCGGAACATGACATAACCGGATGAACCGTAAGGAGCGAGAACCTTGGGCCGAATGCCTCCAGAGGAATGTTGTAAAATGTAGTCCATCTCTTCTACCGGATAGTTTCGGGCATCAATGATTGGCGGCACTAAAAATATAGATACACTATTCAGAAGTAAGCCTGCCGCAAGAACCAGCCGTAGCCGGCTCTGCCGGAATACCCAACCGGACATGCGGAAATGGGCGGGGATGGCTTCAAAAAGGATTGCTGCAAAATAAGGGATGAAGAGCCACATAAACAAGTTCTGCTTGAAGTTGGACACGCCTAAATATAAAATCCCTGCCATAAACAAGAAACGGAACGGTTTACCTCGCAATGCAAACGGCAAGGTGCAGGCAAAGAACAGAAGCAACAGCATAATAGGGAGATTCTCCAGTGAACCGTACTGGATTGGCTTCCATTCGTTGATAAGGAGATTGAAGTTCTTCTTCGTTACAGTCAGGATATACAAAAGACTTCTTATTCCGCCGGGGTTCAACATGCCGATGAGCCAGACCAGAGCAAAGACAGTCCCTTTACGCAGCGTCATGGTTTTGTGGATAAAGGACTCCAGCAACGCCATCCCTGTAAACACAGCAATGACCAGCCATACCCCTGCGTGAAAATTGGCAATCGCCATCGAAAGTAGGATCATCGCTGCTGCGTACCTGCTTTTGGACGAATACTGGTACTCCCTTAAGTATATGAAGAACCAGACAATCATAAAGGATGAGATCATCTGCGGTCGTCCTTTGAAATAATTGTAGTAAATCCAGCAGGAAATCAGCAGGGCAAAAGGAAGGAGGAGATAGTGATCCTCCACAAGCCCCAGCTCTTTACGTGATACTTTGCCGAGCCGAAGCAGACCGAGAATCAGACAGAAAAGACAGCCCGCCGTCAAAATATAAACTCCCGGCCAGCCCCAAATGTTATAGAGCGTTGCCACAAGAATTTGAAATCCGAATTCATGAGGGATGTAAGGTAAATCGTCTCCAGAGAAGGTATAGATAGCATGATGCAGAACCAGCCTGTGATCGATCATATATTGGCCGACCTTAATATGCCAGAAAGTATCGGGGTCATTATAAGAGAATTTAGGGATCATTAACAGGAGGGTCCCGATGATTAGAAGAACGTATAGCCATTTGGAGACTTTGAACGTTGTCATTGCCTGACTCCCCACATTTTTTACTATCACTATACCCGAGTATTCTTAAGATATAGTAAGAGGAGAACCCGTATACAGAATTAATAAATGCTTAAGAATGGTTTCATCATTAGTTTATACATGTGCCTTACATTGAAATGAACCAACAAGTTGACAGCAGGAGGCTGATTGGATTGCATGCTTTTTATAATTATCCCCTTTTTGCGGCCTTTATCTCCATGATTCTAGCCCAAGTGATCAAGGTCCCTTTGAATCTGATCATTGAAAGATCATGGAATCCGGGACTCGCCTTCAGCACTGGAGGCATGCCCAGCTCTCACTCTGCTGCGGCCTCATCTCTTGCGGTATCCGTAGGGATCGTCGATGGGTTTAATTCCTCTTTGTTTGCGATTGCTGCTGTCGTATGCGCAATTACTATGTATGATGCAGCGGGTATCCGGCGTCATGCCGGAATCCATGCGGCTCTGCTCAACCGGATAATCGAAATGACTAAAGGCATGACGCCGGAGGCCCCTCTGAAGGAGCTTCTTGGACATCGGCCTGTAGAAGTCCTGGGAGGAGTAATACTGGGTACGATAACCAGCTATGGCTTACATTATTTAAATTGATTTGTTGTTTGATGCGTCATTCTGGAGCGAATATAAAGGCGGGTGGTATACCGGATATGTCGATTCGGTTGAAGTTTCTGTTGTCTTACGCGGCTATGCTGGTGATTCCGCTGATTCTGCTTGTGCTAACGTCCTTGCTGCTGACGGTTGTCTACCATGGAGATGTGCAAAGCCTCAAGAACGCCTATGAGACTAAATTTGAAGGCATGGAGGAGCGTGATACCCGTAATCTGATCAAACACACTTTTTTGCAAAATACAAAATTACTTGAAGACACTGAATTTCTGGACGAATTATCATTCGATATGCTTAAGAAAAATACCTATCTCTATATCCGTTCTGAGAATAAGACCGTGTATGCCTCAGATGATCTTCTGCACAAGCAAGGTTTGATGGACTCCCTGCCGGCCTTCAAAAAGGACAGATCTTTTCCTGAACCCTTCCAGCACAAATACAGCAATGAATGGTATCAAGTCGCCCAGTTTGATTTGGTATCCAGCCATTCAGAACCGGTGAGTATTTTTCTGGTCAGCAAAATTGATCCCTTGGTTCATTTTATCCGGACCTTTTTTCCAATCCTGTTTCTGTCCGCGGTTATTGTCCTGCTCCTGACACATACCCTGCTGACCACCTATATGTCGAGAAGAATCATTCGCCCGTTGCTTCAATTACGTGAAGCTGCGAGACGGGTAACAGACGGAAATTTGGATTTTCAGGTGGAGGTTAAGGGCAGAGATGAATTAGGACAACTCGGAATGGCTTTCGAGGAGATGAGGTCCAGACTTCAGGAGTCTATCGCAATCCAACAGCAATATGAAATAAACCGTAAAGAACTGATCACGAATATTTCCCATGACTTAAAGACGCCTATTACCGCTATTAAAGGTTATGTAGACGGCATCCTTGAGGGTGTAGCAAATTCACCTGAAAAAAACGAGAAATATATGCGAACGATTGCCGCCAAAGCGGGTGAATTGGATCACCTGATAGATGAATTGTTTTTGTACTCGAAACTGGATATGCAGAAGCATCCCTTTTCATTTGAATCCGTTCTGATCCTGCCTTTCTTGAACGATTGGGCCGAGGAATTGAAAGTTGAGCTGGAGAAGCAGGGTGTGGAGTTGAGTATCTCCATGAATGGGGCTGAACATGCAAGGGTAGCTGTAGACCGCGATTCGTTCAAACGCGTGCTCGGCAATATTATTCAGAACAGTCTGAAATATATGGATAAACCGGAGAAGCGAATGACCATACAGACCTGGGTAGAGGGGCACAACTTCACTCTCGCCATTGGGGATAACGGACCCGGGATTCCCCCGGAGGCTGCGGAGCATATTTTCGAACGATTTTATCGGGCAGAGCAATCCAGAAATACAAATACAGGGGGGAGCGGTCTGGGACTTGCCATCGCCAAACAGATCGTCAGTGAACACGGAGGTGAAATTTATGCGGACAGCCAGGAGAATGCAGGAACAGTGATTCGAATGGTTCTGCCAGTTGAAGAAGGAGGCCAGAAAGATGAAGCGAACGATACTAATTGTGGAAGATGAGCCTTCAATTGCGGAGCTTCAACGGGATTATCTCGAGATGAACGGCTTTCATACCGAAATCGCTGTGAATGGCGAACAAGGCCTGGAGCTGGCTCTCAGCGGTAAATATGAACTGATTGTGCTTGATGTTATGCTGCCCAAGCTGAGCGGCTTTGAAGTGTGCAAAAAAATCCGCAACGAGTTGGACATCCCCATTCTTATGGTCACCGCCAGAAGAGAAGATATTGATATTGTGCGCGGTCTCGGTCTTGGTGCAGATGACTATTTGACCAAACCTTTTAAACCTGCTGAATTGGTCGCCAGAGTAAAAGCCCACTTATCCCGTTATGACCGTCTCAAGGGCAACGGAACCGCGACGAGCGAATTAGAAGTCAGAGACATCAGACTGAACCCGGACTCTCGCCGTGCTTATGTCAGGGATAAGGAGGTCACGCTGACAACGAAGGAATTCGATCTGCTCTATTTTTTGGCTCAGCATCCCAATTATGTATTCAGCAAGGACCAGCTTTTTGAGCGTTTATGGGGGATAGACTCTTTGGGCGATGCTCAGACAGTTACTGTCCATATTCGTAAGCTCCGTGAGAAAATAGAGGAGGATTCAGCCAATCCTCTGTATATTGAAACCCTGTGGGGCGCAGGTTACCGCTTCCGGTCCTGAATGGATGAGGCAAGAGCATCTGTGACGCCATCTAACTGGACTATAGCTGCACAACATCGAATGCCAAAGCTAATCTTCGGATGCCGCTTTGGCTTTTTAGTTTTCCCCGAATAGAAGTTAAGAATTATTTAAGGGTCAGTTCACAGGCATTTTAGATTTACCCGTTAGTCTAAAGTCAAATAGAAGGCTAGAGGTTTGATAGGAAAGGGGAGTCAATAAATGTTTCATAACTGTACCAACCCAAGGCTAAGGGAAGACCGCGAAATCTGGAACAAGGTCCCCCAGGTGACGATTATTTTCTGGATCATTAAAGTTATGGCTACAACGGTGGGCGAAACCGCAGCGGACTTTTTGAATTTCAATCTTCACTGGGGGCTTACGATTACAACTGTAGCGATTACCGCTCTACTTATTATCGGACTGTTCTTTCAGATCACTTCGGCTAAATATATACCTTCACTGTATTGGCTGACTGTCGTGCTAATCAGTGTGGTGGGGACACTAATTACCGATAATCTCGTGGATAACCTCGGAGTTTCCCTGGAATTAACAACCCTATGTTTCTCTGTGGCACTGGCAGCGACCTTCATCGTTTGGTATAGAAGCGAGAAGACGCTATCCATCCATTCGATTACCACAAGAAAACGAGAGGTTTACTACTGGCTCACAATTTTATTTACATTTGCCTTGGGAACTGCAGCCGGAGATCTTCTAGCTGAGAGCCTGAACTTGGGATACTTCGTTTCGGCCGTGATCTTTGCTGTCATAATTGGCATGATTACGTTAGCATTCTTCCGGCTGAAGCTGAATGCAGTGGCCGCGTTTTGGATGGCCTATATAGTGACCCGCCCCTTGGGAGCGTCGCTGGGCGATTACTTGTCACAGCCCCGGAGTGAGGGAGGACTGGAGCTTGGAACGACCGTCACCAGCACTGTTTTCCTCATAATCATACTGGGACTGGTCTTGTATTTAACCAAAACCGAACATGCGAAGGACAGAGAGGAGCAGATTAAGCTATGAATGATTATTGGATTGCGATTATTCAGGGCATGGTAGAGGGGATTACGGAGTTTCTCCCGGTATCTTCTACAGGACATCAAGTCTTGTCCGGGGAATTGCTCGGATTTACGGGTGAAAAGGCCGCTACTTTCGAGATCGTCATTCAACTTGGAGCGATTCTTGCAGTAGCAGTCATCTACTGGCGGAGGCTGCTCAGCCTGCTGGGGATAGGCGTGGTGGAGCCGGAGAATGGAAATACAAATGCTAAGCAGAAATTAAATCTTGTCCATGTTATGATTGCTTGTCTGCCCGCGTCGATCCTGGGACTTATCTTTCATGGTTTTATCAAAAGCTATTTATTTTCTCCCTACTTCGTATTGACGGGACTTGTGCTGGGAGGGGGATTTATGTTGTATGGTGAAAAGAAACAGGTGATGGTAAGGGCGGACAACATCGATCAGATTTCTTATAAGCAAGCCTTCCACATTGGATTGTTCCAGTGCTTGTCTCTGTGGCCGGGATTCTCGCGTTCCGGAGCCACCATTGCCGGCGGGCTACTCACGGGTACCAGTTATAAAGCCTCGACCAATTTCTCTTTTCTTATTGCTGTTCCGATGCTGGTAGCAGCAAGCGGTTATGAGTTACTGAAGAGCTATAACACCTTGAATTCCGCCGACGCCGGGTTCTTTCTCACCGGATTTGTTGTAGCCTTTATCGTAGCCATGCTGGCTGTTGTGACTTTCCTTAGACTGCTTAATAAGCTGAAGCTTGCACCGTTTGCCTACTATCGGTTCGGGCTGGCCTTGGTATTCCTAGGTTATCTGCTGCTTCACTAAGGGGGCTTGATTTTATGAAAGGTCTATATGATGCAAAGGAGAGAAAGGAAAGAGAGAATTATTGGGAGTCGATATTTTTGACGAAAGCCTGATGTGTGGTCATACCCCTGTCAAGTAGACAAGTAAAAAAGGCTAAGCAGCCAACGCGTGCCGGTATTCAACCGGTGCGCGTTGTTTTAGTTTGGCCTGAAATCGCTGGTAGTTGTAGAAGTAGATATACTCCTCCACCGCTTGATGAATATCGCCTTCTGACTTACACTGGTTAAGGTACAACTTTTCCGTTTTGAGATGCGAAAAGAAGGATTCGATGCACGCGTTATCCAAGCAGGTAGCTTTGCGAGAGTGACTGCCCTTGACGCTGAATTCTTCAAGTCGCGCGTTGTACGCCTGAGATGTATACTGGAAGCCCTGATCCGAATGGAGCACGGCCCTGGATACGTCTCTTTTTCGTGTCCACTGTTCAACCGTATCCAGAACGAGTTTTACGTCGTTTCGCTCTGAGATCTGCCAGGCCACAATCTCATTGTTAAACAGGTCCTGAATGGCAGACAGGTAATAAAAACGTGTACCGTCTGAGATATACGTAATGTCAGTCACCAGCTTCTGCTGTGGCCCTGGTGCATGGAACTGACGCTGCAGCCGATTCGGATACACCACAGAGGGAGTATAGCCGGAGCGTTTTCGCTTTTTCCGGATTACCGAAAGAATCGCCAGTTCTTTCATAAGTCGCCCTACTTTCTTATGATTGACGAGATACCCCGCCTCCCGCAAAGCTATTTTCATTCGGGGGTAACCGAAGTAGGGATGGGCCATGTGAATGGCTAGCATATGCTCTTTGATCTCGTGATCTCGTACAGGAGCGTCTTTGCGCCTTGACTCACTCACTCGCCACTTGTAGTAGCTGGCTCTAGGGATTCCGGCAATGGATAACAGACGTTGCTTGGAATGAAGGGGGCTACTGTAACCAGCGCGAGCAAATTACAGTACACATGGTGTTAACTATAACCCGACAATAGGTGGAGAGCCCGTTAGAAATCATAAATGGGTGACCGGAGATGAGTTAATAGCAAAGTAAACGATGATAAAAGAAAGCAGCTGCCTGCTTTCTTTTATATAAATAGAGGAGACTTGCAGAAATTGACGTAATTTCCCGAAGGAAAAAGGTGGATGAATGATATAATAGTACTATAAATTTCAGCTGGATAGTGGAAAATATAGGGGAAGCACTTCGAGGGGGACTAAAGTATGATTAGAGGGATCGCCGTTAAAAATGTGGCTACCTATAGCAGTGAGGGTGTACTTTATAGTGACCTTAAGAAAGTCAATTATTTTTACGGCTCGAATGGCAGTGGGAAATCGACCTTATCTAATGTTCTTAAACATAATGAACTTTTTCCTGATAGCAGAATAGATTGGGTTTCCCAACCGTTAAAAACAGTGGTGTATAACCAAAAGTTTGTTGAGGAGAATTTCCACCAAGACTCAGATATCAAAGGTATTTTTACTTTGGGAAGAGAATCCACAGAGATCAAACAGGCTATCCAAGACAAGAAAGAACTGGTTGATAAGCTAACTGAAGAGATCCGGAGGTTAGGTGCCAATTTATACAACAAACAGGAAGAGGCTAGACTAAGCGAGGAAGAGTTTATTAATGATTGCTGGAAGTTAAAGCAAAAATATGATGAAATCTTTACGGAAGCTTTCTCAGGTTATAGAAACAACAAAAGCAAATTTATGAACAGATGTAAGCAGACATCGACAGGCGCAACTATATATGACTTCTCGGATCTTCAAGAACGAGCCCAGAAATTATTTAAAGGTTCTTTTGAGAAATTGCCTCTGTTTGAGAAGATCAAAATGGATTCACTTCATGCGATTTGCAATCATCGGATTTTTCGCACTCCCATTCTTGGTAAACAGGAAGTGGATATCGCTGTTCTCATCTCGAAGCTCGCTATCAGTGACTGGGTGAAACAAGGGCACCGACATATTGCTGGAACCGATGGAATATGCCCCTTCTGCCAACAAGAGCTTCCAGATGGCTATAAACAAAAGCTCGATGATTATTTTAATGAACATTATGAAACAGAAATGACAGAACTTCAATATGCGGTAGACCTTTATAAACGGGGCTTTGATCAATTGGAAAGTCAACTGCAATTATTGGACAAAAAGCAAACTACATATCTGGATATTAGTATTATTAGGCAACAGCATGAACTGATTCATTCGAAACATGCACATAATTTGGATTTGTTAAAGCAAAAGCAAAATCAGCCAAGTCAGCCGGTAGAATTGTTGAACATTCTGAATTTTATAACTGAAATAAATGACGAAGTTGAACGAGCGAATCAACAAGTTAAACAACATAATGCTTTTCTTGAAAATCGAGTGGCGGAAGAAAATATGCTAAAAGCACAGATTTGGGACTTTATCTTGAGTGAGAATCAACCGAATCATGAAAAATATGTCCGTAAAGATTTTAGCACCGGGAGAGCCATCGAGAGTCTGACAAACACATTAACTCAAAAAAGGAATGAAAAAACCACTCTTGAAGCGGAGATTCACAGGCTAGAAGCACAAATCACAAGTGTGATCCCCTCTGTTAACGAAATGAACCGGTTATTAAGAGCTTACCATTTTACCAACTTTAAATTTGCTCATACACAAAACCAGGGGAATTATCGCCTTATTCGTTCTAATGGTCAGGATGTGAATCAAACGTTAAGTGAGGGCGAGAAAACGTTTGTTACCTTCCTATATTTTATGCACTTATTGAACGGTAGTAATAACAGTGATCTTATCACTGAAAATAAAGTTGTCGTTATTGATGACCCTATTTCAAGCCTGGACAGCAATGTATTGTTTATCGTGAGCAACCTGATATCCAAACTTATTGAAGATGTTCGCAACAATGAAAGTAATATCGTTCAATTGTTTCTTCTGACGCATAATGTCTACTTTCACAAGGAAATTACGTTCTCAAAAAATCGGCCCAAAAATGGCGCGAAAATGGCGGACGAAACGTTTTGGATTATCCGGAAATTTAATGATATAACCGAATCGACTTGCTATAACAGCAACCCGATTAAAAGCTCGTATGAGTTAATGTGGCAGGAATTAAAGTCGGCCGATCATACTTCATCCATCACGGTTCAGAATTTGATTCGTAGAATCATTGAAAATTATTTTAAAATCTACGGCAATTACAGCGATCAGGACATTATAGAGAAATTTGAGGAGGAAGAGAAAGTCATATGCAAGTCCTTGATTTCCTGGGCCAATGACGGTTCGCACTTTGCAGGAGATGATTTGTATATTGAGCACCCTATGGATACCGTCAGTAAGTATTTAAGAGTGTTTGAAAAGATATTCGTGGTTACCAATCATCATGCCCATTATAAAATGATGATGGGAATAGAAGAGACATTGGAATCTGCTTTGGACCAAACACAGGTATCGTAATAGAGAACGTATATCATTCAATCTACATATATTTGTCTTTCTTCAGTTCATGGCGAGAAGTTACCGATTCGATTAAATAAGCACATCAGCTTCGAATCATTTTCAAGCAGTGACAGGATGAATTGGAATTGAAAACACAGAACCCAGTCACATGGATATAAGAAAGGTTTCTTTGTTTGTCCAAAAATTAAAGTGCGTTAAGTTCTATCTGTGTGAAAAGCTGGTATTGGCCGGGAATTTGCAATCAACCCAATTCCAGCTTTTTGTTTTGTTTTGGAACTCATGAGAAGATAGGGTTATTATGTAGGTAGATTCTTGTCATTTATGTAAGAAGAATTTTGTCAACGGATGTAGGAGGACAAGAACATAGTCCCATAACAGCCCGCGCCAAGCGCGGGTTTTGTTATTTAAGAGACCAAGTTCTTGTCCTTTCCGCAGGACAAGAACTTGGTCCCTTTGCCGAAAATGGACAAGAACTTGGTACTATTGCCGATTTGATAAATATCAAATAACACATGTGTCAAAAGAAGATAAAGTTCTAGACTGTAGATACTTCATTAATCTCCAACGGGAAACGTTAGTTGAACAGAAACACACTAATCTAAGACCTTATTTGTCAAGTCTTGTTCTGACGCTGCTTCTTATTTAATATTCCGTAAATCAAAAAACTCTAATCTATTTCTTTACAATCAAAGAGCAACATACCTTCGAATTGGAAGCTATCAGTTGATTTTTTTGGCTGTATCATAGCACGGCAACCTTTAAGTAAGTGTAGCCTTACTTTTTTAAAACACTTCCTCCGAAAAGAAAGCGCTTTTCCCATTGAGTACCCTCAATCGTATCGATTCGAACTCCACCCGATTTTTTAGAGTAGGTTTGTAGGATTTTTCCGTTTCCCAGATAGATTCCATTATGAGTAATTCGTGCTGTATTTCTATTAATTCCTTGATAATCTGAAGCTTTATTTCCACGGTAAGACATAAAGAACATAATATCTCCAGGCTTTAGGCTTTTCCAATTTGTTGTATAAGACCCTTTGCTCTTGATGTAGGCACCTTGAGTTCTCGAATTAGAGGGTAAAGTGATTCCTGCCCCTTCAAGATAGGCTTGTCTAACGAAATCAGAGCAATCAAAGGTTCTAGTATTACTTCTACTGGACCCAAATTCATACGGGGTACCTAAGTATGTCATTCCTTTGGAGATGATACTATTCCTTACAGTACTTATAGACTCTTGCGAAGTATAACTAGCTGCGGATGACGTCGTCGATTGCACTCCGAATATACTGATTGCCAGAGAGGTAGAAAGCAATAAAATGGAAAAATTCTTTTTCATGATAGACTTCCCTTCGTTTGTTTTTTGTGAAACTGACGTCATCCTATCACAGGATTCAAAGACTTGTTTAGGCGTAATATTTGGAATGTTAATTAAGATGTTTTCCCACAAAAAACACATACTTAACACATAAATGATAGTTAAAATTAAAAACACTTAGAGAAATGGCATGTACATTTAGCTATATTTTTAGGGAAGTCTTAACAAGTAAACTTCATGGAGATGAACAATATGAGAAAAAAGTGGATGAATGTCCTCACCGTAGCCATTTTAAGTGTTAGCATTACTGCCTGTGGATCGGCGCAAAAGAATAATTCAGATGCGACTCCATCTGCAACTACTGCAACAAATGCTGAATCTACTACTGGTACCTCGAATTCCCAAAATAGCTCACCAGTGATTTTATATACTGCTGATGAAGGTGGTAGTATTACTAAAATTGATGCAAACACATACAAAGTCATTAAGTCGATCGATATTGACGGTTCGGTTCATAACGTACAAATTTCACCCGATGGGAAAACGGTAGGAGTTACAGTGGTTCCTACTATGGGGGAGATGGAAGAGGGAGCAGGGAACGCGCAAAGTGAACATGAAATGAATGGGTATGCTTATTTTTTTAGCACATCATCAGACGAACTAATTCAAAAAGTTGAGGTCGGGGCTCATCCGGCTCATATTGTGTTCACAAATGATGGGAAGTATGTATTGGTTACGAATAATGAAGGAAACGATGCATCTGTAATTGATGCCAAGTCCTTAAAAATAGTAAATTCCATTCCAACCGGAACGGGACCGCATGGATTTAGAATATCCACAGACAGCAAATATGCCTATATAGCAAATATGGCCGAAGACACGGTAAGTGTGTTGGACTTGGATGCTATGAATGAAAAACAAAAAATCAGTGTAGGTAATACACCTGTAACGACGGGAATCACGAGTGATGGAAAAATCCTTGTCGTTCCATTAAACGCAGAAAATGCAGCCGCTGTAGTAGATTTGGATTCTTCTAACATTACAAAAGTGCCTGTCGGTAATGGCCCTGCTCAGGTATACATTTCTGCTGATAATAAATATGCCGTAATAGCGAACCAAGGTACAGAAGAAAATCCGTCACATAGCATTTCAAAAATTGATCTCGTGACAAAACAAGTAACAGCAACGACTGAGACAGGCACAGGGGCGCATGGTGTAGTCATCAGCCCGGATGGCAGCAAGATCTTTGTGACGAATATGTTCGATAACACCGTAACAGTGATCGATAATGAAACAAATCAAGTGATTACAACAATCAACGTAGGCGCGACTCCGAATGGTATCAGTATTACTCCATAACGAGGCTAAGGAGGAAATGATTTGAGAGTAATCTTATTCGAAGTTGCAGGACTTTCGATTAGATCCTATGGCGTAATAGTAGGGTTGGCAGTGCTACTTGCGATAGGTGTTGCATATTATTTAGCTCGAGGGACCAACTATCAAAAACATTTATTGAATCTAGTCTTCTACGTAATATTTAGTGCAATAATCGGCGCAAGAATATGGCATGTATTCTTTTTTCAGTGGGGTTATTATTCAAAACATTTGGGGGAAATATTCGCGATTTGGAATGGTGGCATTTCAATCCAGGGAGCGTTAATAGGTGGTTTTATTGCGGCAGCTTATTATGCGCGGAAAGAGAAGATTTCTTTTTGGGGACTTGCGGATATTCTAGCGCCGGCAATCATATTTGGACAAGCTGTCGGCCGAATTGCCTGCTTTTTAAATGGAGATGCATTTGGGGCCCCGACCGGGACTGGCTTCGGAATTGTTTATCCAGAAGGGACTATAGCTTTCGAGCGCTATGGTTCAGTTCCGTTATGGCCTGCTGAAATATGGGAAGGTCAGCTTGACTTAATCGTCTTTGGTATTCTTCTAGTCTTGAAGAATATAAAGTTGCCTAAAGGTGGACAATTTTTAAGTTATAATATTATGTATGCCCTGGTCCGGTTTTCTATGGAATTTCTGCGTGGAGATTCACCGCGTTATGCGTTAGGCTGGACAGCAGGTCAGTGGACGAGTATGAGTATTCTTGTTATTTCTCTGTCTGTGTTCCTTTATTTCTTCACAAGGAACCAGGTGAAAGAGACAGTACATAGGGTGTAAGGTGCATGAGTGGAAGAGAACATCCTTTGTGCTTATCGCATAGCTATTTTGGATCTACCATATAGGTAGTGTTGATATCATTGATATAGCTCCGCAAGTAACTAGTAGTCATTTGCCTGGGGTGAATGGATTAAAACCGGCTCTGCCGTGTTCTTCAGTTATGACGGAGTACAGTTGTATCTGCCACCATGGGAACGTCATGGTGGCTTTTTTTATATAAGGCCAACTCTTCATATTACCACTTTAAAACTGTCTGGTAGCTATCTTATGTGAACATTGAACCCGACCCTCAAAGATTAATGATTTGTATGGTTCGTATTCTGAATCGTTTTTTGTAAACCTAGCGGCTTCGCTTGTTCAGGATCGTTATGATTTGCAACGGTGACATATACCATAAGGACTGTTGAAATGAAGAGGAACATGAATAGCGGTGAACTCAAGACCTTAAAAGTACCTTCGATTACGTTCTCGCTAGATAAGCGCTGCAACAATAAAGTGTGGGCAAATTGCAAGAATCCGGATACGACCATAAAAAAGAATAGAACATCTTTCCATTCAGATTGAGGAAACATTTGTATCAGCATAACCCCCATTAATCCGGCCATCATCCCAGACGATGCTCCGTTTAAGAACGCCCCCAAACCCATCAGTCCTCCTATTATGCTTCCAGAAAAGATCCCTAGAAGGACACCTAACACCAAAGATTGAACAGGGCCGGCAATATAGAGGCCGCTCAAAGTACCGCCTCCAAAACCAACAATCATCCCGACTACCATAGGCGAAACCATTCGAATCGATTCTGTAACTGTCGCCTTAAATCGCAGGATAATGACAAAAGACCAGACCAAAATGAAGATATAAAAAACAACTGCAAGTCCTAAGGATGACACTTTAATCCCTCCTTTTAATGTGAGTTTGGTTGAATAAGCTACTTGTAAAGCGTGTCCTCTACCTACAAACAGTGATATGAGAAAGGATTAAAATGTATTCTCCATTAAAAGCCCATAAATGCTACATAAATTCCACAAGGATCTCTTGTACCATGGAGTTACAGGAGGCGAAAAGAAAAATGAATACGAAATTATTAACTGGCTTGGGTGCTTTTATATTGACGTTGGGAATCGGTTCCGCAGTATACGCTACAGGAGTTGATTCCGACATCTCCAAAGGGGATGTTTCTTCCAAGCAAGAGGTAGCTCAGCAGGAGACGTATTTTCACCATATGGCGAACATGAACGATACAATGAACGATGAAGTTATGACGGATATGATGAGCAATACCGATATGTCTGAAATGATGAAGCAGCCAGGCATGGACGAAATGATGAATGGACTTGATATGGAAAAAATGATGGAAGATAAAGACATGAGTGAAATGATGAAAAAACCGGATATGGTGGACATGATGGAAGGTACCACAATGGATGAGATGATGCAGGATTCCAATATGGATGAAATGATGCAAAGAAACCATAGGACAGATATCCCTGGGCAGAGCGTAAGTATTTAATAGACTATATGATTAAAGTTTAAGGAGGTTATTTCATGAGCTGTTGCGGAAACCATAACCAGCATGACAGTCATAACAATCATCATAAAAAAGGCCCAGCCCATCGTCTGATGATGATGATGTGTTGTATACTTCCGATCGTGCTGTTCGTTATTTTAATCATTGCTAATAATGTAAGTGGTTCAACAAGTAATATGCTTGCCTATAGTGTATTGTTGTTATGCCCGCTTTCACATCTCGTACTTATGCCTTTAATGATGCGAAACAAAAAACACTAATTGTACTGCATCAAGTGAGATTTTACCGATTTATTCTGATGAATAACTGTCAGTCTGAGAGATCGCGCACTCCTAAGTTGGGGTGGCGGTCTCCTTTTTTAACTAGCCTTATTAGAGCTATCTTCATGTGAATAACAAAGGTGGAGGAACGAAATGAAGTTATCCAGCAAACTGATTCTATATATAAGCCTTTTCATTTAAATACTCATCGTTTCCTTCAGTACTTATGCCATCGCGAATATGAATGCCCAGGTTACCCACCTCGCAGAACAAAAGATGGTGTCTAACACAAAGTTAGCGACTGCACTGCTAGATGTTAAATTTCCCGGAGAATGGACGCTGAAGGATGGGAAGTTGTTTAAAGGCGAGGTCTCTATAGAGGGAAATCATGACGTTGCTTTGTTCGTTGGAGCATTAACTGGTGATGATATTGTAATTTTTAAAGGCGAGAAGGGTGTAGCTGCATCGTCTAAGGGTAGCCATAATATGAACATCACAGAAATAATACTTGAGTCGAACGTAAAATCCATCGTCTTAGGTGGAAAGTCGTATGTTGGTGAAGCGCATGATGGAACTGAAATGGCGGTCTATGAACCCATTAGATCCTCAGACGGAACTGTAATTGGGGCGTTCCATATTAGTATGGGCAAGGAAATGTACAATCAGGCAATTAGTCGTTTTAAAGTAAAAATGATTGTATTTACGATGATCGGACTCCTTATCGCTTTATTCCTCACCGCTCTTTTCACAAGAAAATTAACCGCACCCTTAAGACAAGTCACTATCATGGCGGAACGAGTTGCATATGGCGATCTTAGTATCACAGATATCCCCGTCACTTCTAAGGATGAGTTGGGTATCCTTTCGAGAGCATTTAATCTAATGACTCATAACTTACATACACTAGTGTCTAAGGCTCAGCAGGCCGCGGATGAGGTACATAAAGTTTCTGGTGTTGTTCAAATGCATATCAATGGCGTAGGAGATTCATCACTTGAGATCGATCGTACCTTGCAATCCATACTCCAAGGTGCATCCAAACAGGTTGAGGGCATGAATCAAAGTATGGAGGCCGTTGAACATATCCAAATTAGCATACAAGAAATCGTTCAAAGGTCATCACAAGTCGCCAGTGCATCGGAAAATATGGTTGTGCATGCGGATCAAGGCAACGATTGGCTTCTAAGCATCATTTCTGTAATCAACCATTTGAACGCATCCATCACACATGTAGCTAGTAAAATACAACAATTATCGGATAGCTCAGGCAGTATCGGGAACATTGCGACCGTTATTACCGATTTATCCTCACAGACCCATTTGCTGTCGTTGAATGCTTCCATTGAGGCTGCGCGTGCAGGAGAAGCTGGGAGAGGATTTTCTGTGGTTGCAGATGAAGTGAAAAAACTAGCTGAGCAGTCTGAAAACTCAGCCCAAGAAATAAGAATACTCATTGAAAAGGTTCAACATATCACCAGTGAAGCAGCCGAAGGGATGAACACAAGTTTAGCTCAATTAACAGCGGGGAACCAGCACCTAATCTCTGCAGGGAAATCCTTCGAACAGATCATTATCTCCTCTCAACATGTAGCTTCTCAGAATCAAAATGTATATCAAGCAACAAGACAAATGTCAACAGATTCTCACTACATTTCTGATTCTGTTGCGGATGTGACTACGATTGCCGAACACACTTCTTCTCGTGTTCAAGGTGTGGTCCAAACTTCGGATATGCAAAGTCAAATGGTTAACCAGATATCAGGGGCTCTTGAAAACATGTCCCAATCGGTTGACCAATTGCTAAAGTCTATCCGTATCTTCAAACTGTAGCATCATGTACGGCCAATCACTAGACTTACCTTAATGATATATAGAACAAGCCCGTTGATATATACCACGGGCTTGACAGTCTTTATTTGATGGTGCCGTTCAGGAAGTCAAATTCCTATCCCATTAGAAAGACGATCAAGCGAAGCTTATCCATATGAGGCACACTATAATTATCTCAGCTAAAAGCCAATTATCATTTACATGATTTCAAGGGTTTCCGAAGACCGTGACTTCGTCTATCGTGATCAAACTGAGGATCATTGTGGGCTGTAATTAACCGCAGTTTTTACAAAAATTACAAAAGGCAGAGGTTATATACAGGTGCATAAACAAAGAGGTTAAATGAACAGACTAAAAAAGGAGATGAAGTACTTCCTAATCCCCTGTTTACATACGGTAGGGGGGTATGGTATATTGATGGTGAGAGGTGAGGCACATGGAACAATCAGTGGAACAGACTGCATCTCATGGACATCATCGAAAAAGTCATCATTCTGATCAAACAAAGGCCAATCTAATGACCCGGTTAAACCGGATTGAGGGTCAAATTCGTGGGGTTAAAGGGATGATAGAAAAAGATACCTATTGCGATGACGTTCTAAATCAAATTGCGGCGATTCAGTCGGCTCTCAATAGCGTAGGGAAAATGGTTCTGGAAGGTCATATGAAAAGCTGCGTGATTGAACGAATCCAATCCGGCGAACATGAAGTGATTGATGAGATTCTGGTTACCATGAATAAATTAATGAAATAAACAAACGATATGGAGGAATGAAAGATGAAGAACGAAACATTACATGTAGAAGGAATGTCTTGCGGACATTGTGTAAAAAGTGTTGAAGGAGCCGTTAAAAACATTGGGGCTGATGCAAAAGTGAACCTGGAGAAAAAGACAGTTGAGGTCGTTTTTGATGAATCTAGTGTATCCTTGGAAGCCATAAAGAATGCCATCGAAGAGCAAGGTTACGATGTCGTCTAAGTCCGTAAGCAGCCATCGTCAAGATGGCTCCTTTTTTTCAACACAATGTACCCCCTGGGGGTATGAGGGAGGGGTAGATAATGAGTTCAACTATATCTAAAAGTGAGGAGCAAACAACCTTACAGATCACAGGAATGACTTGTGCTGCTTGTGCCAACCGGATCGAGAAAGGATTAAGAAAAATGGATGGTGTGACGGAAGCAAATGTGAATTTCGCCTTGGAACGGGCGACTTTGACGTTTGATCCCAAACGTGCAACCATTCCGCAAATGCAAGAACAGATTGAACATTTAGGCTACGGCACTGTAAAGCAAACCACGGATTTCCAAATCACTGGGATGACATGCGCCGCTTGCGCCAATCGGATTGAAAAGGGATTAAACAAAATGCCCGGTGTTGTAACGGCGAATGTTAATCTTGCCCTTGAAACAGCCCGGGTCGAGTACGACCCAGCGACTGTTACTTTGGAAGACATGCAAAAAAAGGTGGAGCAACTCGGGTATAAGGCCATGCCGAAGGAAGGGCAGCAGGACGCCTCCGCACATAAACAAAAAGAAATCTCTAAACAAAAAAGACGGTTTATCATTTCAGCCCTTCTCTCTTTACCATTACTATGGTCCATGATCAGCCACTTCTCGTTCCTATCTTGGATTTGGATGCCTATGATTTTCATGGACCCTTGGTTCCAACTGATTTTGGCTACACCAGTTCAATTTTATATCGGTGGCCATTTCTATGTTGGTGCGTATAAAGCGCTGCGTAATAAAAGTGCCAATATGGACGTTCTGGTAGCCCTCGGGACTTCGGCAGCATACTTCTATAGCCTCTATTTGACGCTCGAATGGGTTCAAGCCGGTGCGGGGGCTCATGGACCGGAAATGTACTATGAGACCAGCTCTATCTTGATTACACTGGTCATCCTCGGGAAATTGTTCGAGGCTCTTGCCAAAGGAAGAACGTCTGAAGCGATTAAAACACTGATGGGTCTTCAAGCCAAGACGGCATTGGTTGTTCGCGATGGACAGGAAATGACTATCCCTGTCGAAGAAGTCGTGGCCGGTGACATCGTAATCGTAAAACCAGGGGAGAAAATCCCGGTTGACGGCGAGGTGGTGGAGGGGGCTTCTTCCGTAGATGAGGCTATGTTAACTGGAGAAAGCCTGCCGGTTGAGAAAAGAACGGGAGATCCTGTCATTGGTGCAACGATTAACAAGAACGGAGTACTTCGAATTCAAGCGACCAAAGTCGGAAAAGAAACGGCCCTGGCTCAGATTATTAAAGTGGTTGAAGAGGCCCAAGGTTCCAAAGCTCCTATTCAACGTGTAGCAGATGCCATTTCAGGTATATTTGTTCCGATCGTCGTAGCGATCTCGGTTCTTGCGTTTATCGCTTGGTTTGTTTGGATTACGCCAGGAGAGTTTGCAAACGCACTGGAGATTGCGATTGCGATACTCGTCATTGCTTGTCCTTGTGCCCTGGGACTTGCGACACCGACTTCCATTATGGCAGGTTCAGGAAGAGCCGCAGAGTCGGGAATCCTGTTTAAAGGCGGTGAACACCTAGAAGCTACCCACCGCATTAATACCATCATCTTAGATAAAACCGGAACGGTGACAAAAGGCAAACCGGAACTGACTGACGTCGTGGTTTCCGGCTGGATGGAAACAGATCTGCTGGCCCTTGTCGGCGCGGCAGAGAAGAACTCCGAGCATCCTCTGGCTGAAGCTATAGTTGCTGGGATTATCGCTAAGGGTATCCAATTGCCGAGAACGGACACGTTTGAAGCGATACCTGGGCATGGTATTAAGGCAAATGTGATGGGCAAGGAAATTCTCGTGGGTACGAGAAAACTCATGGCTCAGTTTCAAGTGTCCATCAATCATGCGCAAGATCAGATGGACCAACTGGAGCAGGCAGGCAAAACAGCCATGCTGATTGCTGTAGATCGGCAGTATGCCGGTATAGTAGCGGTTGCAGATACCATTAAGGAAACCTCGGCACAGGCTGTTAAACGGCTTAATGACATGGGGATCGAAGTCATTATGATTACGGGTGATAACCATCGAACAGCTGAAGCAATTGCCAAGCAGGTTGGAATTACGCGTGTATTGGCTGAAGTTCTCCCCGAAGGTAAAGCAGATGAAGTAAAGAAATTACAGGCTCAAGGGAAAAAAGTCGCAATGGTCGGAGACGGCATCAATGATGCTCCCGCCCTTGCCATGGCGGATATTGGAATGGCGATGGGTACAGGAACAGATGTAGCGATGGAAGCTGCTGACGTAACTCTCATGCGAGGAGATCTCAATAGTATTCCGGATGCGATCTATATGAGTCGAAAAACGATGGGGAATATTCGGCAAAACCTGTTCTGGGCGCTTGCGTATAATTCTATCGGTATCCCGATAGCGGCGATTGGTTTGCTTGCACCTTGGGTTGCTGGAGCAGCTATGGCATTAAGTTCAGTTTCTGTGGTTCTGAATGCGCTTCGGTTGCAGCGTGTTAAATTGTAAACTTATTGTATTATATTGGGGAGAAGAGAAGAAGGGTATAATCCAATAATGGATCATGCCCTTTCAATCGTCTCCCCTTATCATTTTTTAACAACTACACTTTGAGGTTGTAATGTGGTGTGATCTACCTAACGTATTGCTTTTTTCGAATCTAACGAAGGGTAAATCTATTCTATAACCATCCTCACTACATTGGTCACCGTACATTGTACGTTCAAACAACACGATCAGGAGTAAGTACGTATAAATCTTCAAACTGTTCTCAAAAATATTCTCATACAAGCAGCATGAGTATTTGTATTATCACCGTAATTTGGAGCACTATTTCAAAACGAAAGTCCGGTTGTTTACGCAAACATACCCTATGGAGACCCGTTATATTTAGCGAGAGTCCTTTGAAAAAAATAAATCGAACGGTTTTTCTATGGGTTCAACACCTTACGAGGAATATGGCAGTGCCTTAACTGTTCGGCATAAGCGAAAAAATGCTAGTTGTCAATGAGCACATTCTCATATGTTGCTGGCCGATACTGAGGTCTGCGGTCAGAAACCACTATACATAAAATAGAATGACGAGGCATGGCGCTGTTTGTCGTGCATGGCATTCATAAAGTGTATTTCAATCAGGGAATCATTTGCCCTGTAAGCTAATAAGCTGTTTTTACTAATTCATCGTTATCTGCGATTCTAACACCTTTTAGGAATGTCTTTAGCATCTTACCGATGAGATTTTAAGCTATTATCCCCTAGATGGCTCAAGTTCGTAGTAAATCAAAGGTAATGCTTGGATTCGTTAATCTGAGTACGTATAACTCTGGATCATAGAGCAATTCAATCGCATTATTAGAAAGCGGAGTCTCCGGACGTGTACGTGTATATATTTGGTCTTTATTTAGATAATAACTAACGATCAAACAACATTCAAATAATGAAAAGAGAGGGAATGAAAATGTTACTTGCCAACTCCGCTACTCCAAAGCACTATACGCATTGTATTGAAGCCTGCCTAAAATGTGCACAGGCTTGCGAAGAATGTTTTTCAGCATGCCTAAAAGAGACTGATGTTCAAGCAAGAACCTCAATGATCAAGATGCTGAACGATTGCGCAGAAATCTGCCTTCAGGCAGCTCAATTAATGAGCAGAGACAGTATGTTTGCGAAGGCAAGTTGCGAGCTGTGTGCCATGGTTTGCGAAGCATGCGCCAAAGATTGTGAAGCGTTTAAAGATGCCCATTGTCAAGAATGCGCAAAATTCTGCCGCGAATGTGCAGAAGCTTGCCGGCAGATGGCAAGAGCGTAACGAGTGCAATGAAACATCGAGCAGGAGTATCTCGAATTCAAGAGATACCCTGCTTTTTTAGGTTAGGTGTATTGGTGTGCATCGGATTTTATTTAAGCAGTTGGAGGGTGTTTTCTCCCTTATGAGCAAAATCACACACTAAACTCAAATAAAGAACACGAATCTTACATATTAATCTCTTAAAATAAAGTCAATCAAAGATTACACATTTAAGAATTCAGAGGAGGAATAAGGCAATGGCATGGTCATGGAATCGGGTATATATAGTGCCGTTAAGTATAGGATCGGTTTTGTTTGGGGAAAAGACAGTGAATAAAGTAATCTCTAAACAAATAGAAACGGATTGGACCATTCACGCAGACTATTTCGAGGCAGCGGTACAGAATGAACAATTAAAACGAGAACTTTCCAGCTTACGCTAAGTTTTATAAAATGATCATTATGAAAAAAGGAACTGATCCTATCAGTTCCTTTTTGCTTTAACAAGTACAGATGTTCGAAATGGCGTCGAGCGCTTCAACCGATTTTCCGTATTTGCACATGGCGTTACAGTCGTTTCGTAAATCCGAAAAACGAATGTATGAGATAGGGCCGCACTGCGTTTGTTGCAAAGAAGGACGAAGCAGTTGTGCACGCACTTCTTTTTCCCGTTTATCCGGGCAAATCAGATACAACCTGGACGTTGCATTTCCTACGGATAATGATAAGTCATGCAGCCTGAGAATGCCGGAGTAGATGGAGGTGCTCTTTTCAACTTCAAATCCCGATACAATCTCATTATGTTCATTGAGCCAAAGAACATCGATAAAAGCGATTGTATCCGCAATAGATTTAGGGAGATCCATGGCTGGAAATACAGAAAGAGAATACCGCCCTAGAGGCTCGTCCTGCCATTGTCTCTGATGATCGTTCTGGGCGATCCAGACGTTGTACCCAAAGGACCGTCCCAGTCTCGCCAAATACAGCTGCATTTCGGAATGTTCACTTTCTTCGTTAGTATCATTCAGCACCTCCAGATGCCGCTTATACCGCCCCTTTTCCCGTTTCTTTTCCTCCTCTTGAAGAAACGCCTCAGCATTCCCGCTAACAATCAAGCGCCCGGTGCCTATTTCAAACAATAAGCCGGAAATGGCGCCCAGGTCCTTGGATAAGGATGAGCGGTAAGCCGTGTTGATGTCCAGCAATGTCTCGCGCATCTCCAAGTAAGCCGGCCAGGAGCCGAGCTTTATCTTACGATCCAGCAGGGAGTTAAACCCATTCACGATGGCTGTGTTGAACGGGGGGAAAAGTGTAGGTTGCAAAAAATACAAGATATTAGCTACCGCAGGACCAAGGCCTTTGATATGGTATTGATCCAGTTTCACAATCTCGGTCAACAATTGTTTTTCGTCAGAGGCTTGTAACACGGCCTTCAAAAATCGGCCAAAAGCCAGCTGGTTCTCTTCATTTTCATAAATGTCGGGAATACGCAGTTTAGGTTTCCAGTAAAACGCGTGTGCAGCACCTTCAAAAACTTGTTTTTGTTCACAAATCGCCGCAAGAACATCCTCCAGTGGAGAGCCCTTAAAGTCGTTTCCAAAAAATCGTGCCTCAATCGCTTTTATAACATCGTTCACACCGGTTTTAATGGTCCGAAAAGCCTTTAACCGATCGCTGTTGTTTAAAAACCAGGTGTGGTATACCGATTCCTGGTCAGTTTTATAATCTAAAATAAGCTGCTGTAACTCTCGGTTCATGTCGAAGTCGCCCCCATATTCAAATCATATCTAGGATTATAATGTCGATTTAACAGAGTTGCTGTGCGATTTGTTCGTTATAAAAACATGTTATGCCCATCAATTCTACATACTTTCCCCAAAGTCAGTTGGTATCCTTAGGCTACATCAACGAAAACAAATAACATTAATATTAAAGGAGGTGAAAAAGGTTGAAAGCATTACGCAGCACGATTGGCTTCCTTCTCCTTGTCATCATTGTAGCAAGTTTAGGTTATATCGGTTGGTATGCCAACGATAAAGGATTAATCTCGTGGAACAGTCTAAGTACCTCGACAACAAATTCGAATGTCCATAGTCAGCATTCGGCGTCCGTTGCGCCCGAAGGAACATCCACTAACCCAGTCACCACGCTGAGGGAAAGAGTATCTGCAGCCCAGCAATCGATGAAACAAATGGCTAACAATATGATGGCGTATCCGTCAGAAGCCGTATTAAATGGGTCTTCTGTTAACGACGGTGAAACAGGAGGAACTGCCTCACAACAAGCGGTGCCTGGATCAATTCAAGTTCAAAAGGGCATTTACTCCTTATCAGAAAGTGTGTATTTATTAGCACAGCTGGAGCAAACCCTGGATAACGGAATGGGGTTTACTGAATCGGCAAACCCGACGTATGAGACGTATCAGTTCCGTTATAACCTGCTGCTACAAAGCCAAAAGACGCTTAGCGAGGTGAATACAAAGCTCAATGAAGCTAAGAATGGTATTCTCCTAAACGGAACAGGAATGATGGGTAGCAATAATATGCAGGAAACGAGTAGAGCCATCTATGATATGGCCCAGACGGTGATGGGTATAACTAGTCTGAATCAGTGGGTCGAGCAGCAGATTCAACAGACCGTCTCACAAGCCCAGAATGTGTTAGCCGCAAGTACCTCCAATCAAGACAGCAGCATCTTCAATGGACTAGGAACCCCAAGTCTCATGATTCTAATCGTGGGTATCTTTACAATTTTGTTGGTAGTCGCTCTCGTTGGCGTGATCGGCAGTATACTAACCCCCCGTCCGGAAACGTCCAGTGCCGAAAATCACCTTTAACTTAAGGAGGAAGTAAAATGATGGATATGAATATGTCCGGAGGAACGCAAGGAACGCTGAACTACACCGGAAATTATCAAGGGATGGAAATGGAAGGCGTTTCAAGTACAGGAAGCATCATTTCCGGCATTCTTGGAACGGTGACCCAACTGCTTTTAGTGGCTCTGATTCTCAGTCTGGTGGTTGGACTCGCCATTTGGGTAAAAAACAAGTACTTTAAGGAATCCTATAGTAAAGCGAAGACCGTAGTCGGTAATGATCCTATGCTTAAGACCATTTTCGTTCTTGCAACTACGCTTATTGGTGTCATAGTCGTGCTGTATCTGCTGGGCATCGTACTGAATGGCGGATTTAACGCTGGTGGAATGGGTATTGTAGGTTCTTGGAGTGTAGCAGGCATATTAACGTTTTTTGTAAAACTGCTGACTATTCTGTTTGTGATCGCTTTGATTGCTTTCCTGTATAACTATGTTAAGCAAAATGTAAGCCAGTCTACAATCAATGCAACGAATGGTGCGGTTCTCACAGCAGGTGTGGAACCAAAAACGAATCGGACAGATGTAACGCCGGAAGGCGAAACGAAAAAAGACTAAATGAATCGCAGGTGATCGTTTATGAAGTTTGATTTTATCCTCCATTGGCTCTGGGCGCTGGTATTCTCGGTACTGGCCCTTAGTGGAATCGCTATGGCTGGAGCCAAGTATGGCTGGTTGATGCAATATGATATCGCGATGGCGGATATCGTACACCGGATAGCGGCTATCGTGTATGTACTGCTCACTTTCATTATGATGATGTACGAGATCATCCGCATTCTTCGCCGGGATAAAACCAAAAAGCCTTGGCTTGTGTTCGGACCATCCGGGTATGGACTGTTCACCTTCATCACAACACTCATCTTCATCATTACCGGTGCGATTATTTGGCTCTTTATGGACAGCAATCATGCAGCTACCGCGTTTTCACTTTGGATTCATGAAAAACTGACTTATCTGGCTGTAGCAAGCGTGATCTGGCACATTTACATGAAAACCCATGCGCTAACATGGCCTAAAAAAAGGGCTGCAAAACCTAAATAATGATTGCTCAAGGGAGAGAGGGCCTTTATCATGTGGATGCAAAAAAAGTGGTTCAAGCTATTCATCTGGTTTGTAACCACCTCGTTCTTCTTCGCTCTTGCCGCCATACTCATTTCCATGTTCAGGTTTGGACCGACAGAACAAGAGGTGATGCAGTTTATGATGGGCATGATGAAGGCCATGGATTCCTCTCTGATGGGGCTGTCGATGCAAGTGAAAGAGGACACAAACATACACAGTCTAATGAACCAGAGCATCGCTTTTGCCTTTCCGTTATTGTCTATAAGTATAGCGGCTGGAGTGTACGTACGGTGCAGAAGAAAGGTGTAAAACCATGTTTAAAAAGCAGAAAATGCCGTTCTGGCAACTCACCGCCGTTTTTGCTGTCATTTCGGTGCTCGTGGTTGCCCTATCCTGGGGAAACCGCACGGAGAATGCAGCTCAAATGGACGCATCTATGGCCGATATGATGAAGAGCGAAAGTTTATCCAAGGCTACGATCCCTGATCTGTTTACATACGAAGGGATGGCAGCAGGAGCGGGGAATGGGAACAGCCAGCATGAGGGCCACCATGATCAACAGGGAAAACTGTATACCATTCATATCGTCACCACTGCGTTGCTTCTTCTAACAATGCCAATGATTATTGCCGGAGCAGTATTTCTTGCGATCGTATGGCCGAAGCCGTTAAACGGGAGGAAAAGGAAATGAATGTTCTAGGTTCATTTGGCAATCTGTACATGGCCGTTTTACTGATCTTGCTTTCAGCCGGGCTCATTTTTACTGTCTATGAGATGGTAAAAAAAACAGTTGGCTATATCAGCGAGAGCCGGGGGCAAAAAGGAACTACAACTTCTAGCAAATTTGGAGGAATGACAATAATGAAAAGTAGTGGTTGGTTAAAACTGGCGGTATTTTCGTTTTTCGGACTTATCATTTCTGTAGTACTGCTCAATGTAACAAATCCGACTGCAGCATCTTCTACAAATGATCAACATAGTGTGCATGTAAACGGTACTGCAAACGCGACAGGTACGATGGGGAATATGAGCGGGACGGTGAATGGAACGGTCAATGGGACGGTCAACATGGACCAGATGAATGAAGTGATGCAGCGCATGAATCAGCTTCAGCAAGATATGATGATGATGCAGCAGCAGTATATGAACGGTATGCAGTCACAATCCAACATGAATATGGGGTCGTCCGGCGGTATGAGCGGTTCTGGAGGTATGATGGACGATATGGATATGAACATGGGCGGCATGAGTGGAAGCAGTGGCATGAGCGGAAGCAGCAGCAGCGGCGGCATGGGCATGATGTAATTTAAGCGGGAACGGAGCAGCGTTCGTCTTTATTGACCGAATGCTGCTTTTTTAAATCATCTATCTTTGAATAGGAGGAAGACAGATTGAGCAACAGAAGTTTGGTATGGTTGCTTTTCATTGCATTGATTCTTGGTGGAACGGCAGCCGGCCTTTATATGAATGGAACCTCTGCAGCTGGTCAGAGCTCAACCGTCATGGCTCCCCAAGCTACGGATGATATGTCATCCATGGATCATAGTGCGCATGGCACATCTACAAATGTAACGGAGGAGGAAACACCTGTACCAAGTTCCACTCCGACTGCTATCGTACCTACACCGACATCGCCCGTTACTCCAGGGCCAGAAAACACGACTGCCCCTTCAAGTGAGCCTACGGCGCTGGAACCAAAAGAGGGCCAGCCGGTAAAAGGGTTTTCTCTCACAGCCATGAACCGTACTTTGACCATTGCTGAAGGGATAACGCTGCCTCTATGGACATTTAATGGCACCGTTCCAGGGCAGGAAATTAGAGTCACACAAGGGGATTTTGTGGTTGTTACCTTGAAGAATGAACTGGAGGAGCCGGTATCCATTCACTGGCACGGGTACCCGGTCACCTCAGAGGCGGATGGCGTTCCCGGGGTGACACAGGAGGCAGTGAACCCTGGAGAAACCTTCACATACCGCTTCTCGGCCGATATACCGGGAACCTACTGGTATCATTCTCATCAGGAAAGCTCCAAGCAAGTAGACAAAGGACTTTACGGCGCACTGATCGTGGAACCCAAATCAGAGCCTAAACCGGATCAAGATGTGACTCTCCTCTTAGACGAATGGATGGAAGAGCAGGAAACCTCCAGCCACAGCGCTCATGGCTCTTCATCTCAAGCGATGAGCGAAGAAGAGATGATGGCCACGATGTATAACATTTACACGGTTAATGGGAAATCGGGTTCTTTAATCGATCCCTTGACGACCAAGGTAGGGGATACGGTTCGCTTACGTTTGATAAATGCCGGGTATCGCTCGCACGCCATTCATATTCCCGGAGAATTTAAAGTTGTCAGCTCAGATGGTCAGGATATAGCTGAACCAGGAGTACTGAATAACCAAATGGTTACGGTGGCGCCAGGAGAACGGTACGATATAGAAATGACCATCAAGACTAACGAAGACTTTACGCTGGATGCACATGACAATAATTTGTATAACGATCAGTTGGTGATCCCGGTAAAAGTCGCAGGAAGTAATGGAGTAATCAGCAAGATCCAGCATGAAAATATACCGGTTTTCAATTTGCTTCAATATGGAAAACAGGTAAATACGGATCTGCGAACGGTCAGTTCTTTTGATGTGGAGTATACCGCCATTTTAAATTCTAAAATGAATGGGAATGAGCAACAGTACACGATCAATGATCAGGTGTTCAAGGATCTTCCTGCGCTTCAGGTCAAGACGGGGGATTATGTTAAATTGACGCTTCAAAATGATGATACAGTAGACCATCCCATTCATATCCATGGCCATTTTGCTCAAGTGATCGAGCGAAATGGGGAACTGGTCAGTGGTACGATTATGAAAGATACCGTGCTGGTCAAACCAGGGGAAAAGGTTGTTTTGATCTTCAAAGCAGACAATCCTGGTAACTGGTTGATTCACTGTCATGAGCTTCATCATGCAGCGGGAGGAATGGTTCAGAAATTGATCTATACGGATTACAAGTCCACCTACACGCCGAGTTCCTCTGAAGGGAATAAACCTGAATAAAAGAGTGATTCATAAATATTCCCCCATAAAAAGTGAAGAGGGTGTAAGAACTTTAGTAAGTTCTTGCACCCTCTGCTTCATTCACCATCTAAAAAGAACCCCACTAACTTGGCATGATACGGATTTGTGATCTGAAAAGGGGGTGTATTCGTGCCGCTTTTATCAGGGGCGGTTTTTTCTGCAAATTCTAGTTCTGCACATTCTAGTACAGAAGAATCACTGGATGGGGGGTGTGCACCCTGGTTTACCGTCACTTCATTTGTTATATTGCAGCTGGAATGACTTCGAGTTACAGCATCAGGAACATCTTTGATAAGCTGTAGCAACCAACTGGTTAATAGCTGCTTGGTGAAGGGATGTTGAATCCATTCCAGGTGGTCTTTTCCAAGATACTCCGGTAGTGTAATCGTCACACTCGGCTTTGTCACAGCTATGGATCGTTCAATGGATTCGATGAATATAGCTGCGATTTTACTTTGAAAAAGGGACTTATCCAAATGCTCCAGGTCAACAAGAAAGTCAATAACTCTCTGGGAAGTGTGTTCGGGTAGATGAATCGTTAGCTTGTGCTCCACTGCCTGCGATCTGGAAATCTCCATGTCTTGTTCCCTAATTGGCGGTGTATTGCTCATTCTTAACTTTCAGGTACACTTTCAGTAATTTGAAATACGCTCTAGCGATCATCCAAATTGAATCTTTTGTACTGACAAACCGCAGCGGATAATCTTCCTCAAGCTCGTTGATTCTCTCGATGTACGGTCTTAAAAGCAAAGATCCACCGCCAATTTGATACGAAACTCGAATACTGGGGACCTTGTTCCACGTGCTCCGGATCAGTTTATACTCCTCACGAGCGATTTTCATCAGCACTTCATCGACAATGGACTGAATACCGGTACGTTTACCTCGAAACCAAACGTGATACCGTTCTTCTTCATTCTCAGTGGTTATGACTTCAATGAGCTGCTGACGATTTATGAAACGGTACCCCGTTTCTGTGTATACGCGATCCATGATTTCATCCAAATAAGGAGAGACTCCTTCTTTGATTCCGTCCGAATGGATATTGTCTACTGCTCCATCCTCTAAAATGATTGCCGCATCAGTCGATAGTCCGCCAATATCGTTAATTAATACGTTCATATGAGTGAGTTCTTCATTGCGAACCGAACCGTCATCATGAGTCGTTAAATCAATCAAAGCAACATGTCCTTCAATATTGACCAGTACTTCTTCAAAATGAATGCGTATTGTTCTACCACCAATGGTCGGCGTAATATGGAAACGGACCTCATGAGTACCCGATTTCAGTTTTTGTTTGAAAAGCTTGCGTTTACCACGTTTTGCTTCACTTAGTGGAAGTCCCGTGGATAAATAATAAGTCACTTCAGTAACGCCATTTTGATTTGGAGAAGCCATTGCAGCATCATAAGCTAACGCGGTTAACAACATTACAATGGGCTGGTCGGCTTCTGATTTATCACTAATCGTAGTCAATTCGTCGTTATGATCATATCCGCCGGCGAGATGACCTACCGCATAAACACCTTGTCCCCGTTTCAATGCGTCAGAAATGATCTCAACATGAAGCCCATCCAATGGGTGTTTCTCAAGCTCCACTATGTTTCGGGAAAGACCGATTTCGGCGATAACGTTGGGAATAAGGAGCTCGTTCTCTAATTTTTCGAAGTAAGCTTTTAATGAGTCATTGCCGATATCCACTGCTGCTTGCCGGATAACCATCGTTGTTTTCCTCCTTATGTACCTTTAGCGATTGGTTTTCAAATCGTTTTGATCATTAAAAAAATGACGCTTTACATACGCTTGAGTAATAGGATTGTCTTTTAGTCCCTCATTGGAGTGTTGCTGTGGTTGAATGGGCTGGTCTTCAGTTAAAATAGGTGAAGTTGTGGAGAAAGCGGTTAATGTAAATAGCCGGGCTATTCCCATGAATACCACAATAGCTGTCAATAGAATGAGCAAAAGGAGACACAGAAGAAGGAGTTCCGAAAAAAAGGCGTTCAAGTTCAAATGACCATCTCCTTTAGTACGATCCGTTTAACCATCAGCATACAACTCACTCCCTTTGGCACAAGTTTTTATCAGATTTAGGTAAATTATGCCATAAGAATATGTTGAAATGATGTAGATATGAAGAAGATTTCACTTCTTCAATTGCTTATCGTTTTTTCTGTAAAATAGAAAAGTTCACGATTCACGCATGCTTTCAACATACATTCCACATACTCAAATTTTAAAATAAAAATATAAATTAAAGGAACTTTCATAGGAGGATTTCAAATGGAATGGTCTACATTATTCGTGCTGGTATGTCCTTTCATGATGATTGTTATGATGTTTACAATGAAAGGGGGACACTCTCACGGCTCCCCAAATCATCGTGTTGCAGCTGAAAGCCTGCATGACCAGTTGGTCGATCTGAAAGCTGAAAATGAGCGAATTAGCAAAGAACTGCAGAGTTTTAAAAAATAGATGGACAGAATATGCCGTAAGCGTGTGTCGCTTACGGCATTCTAATGTTGAACCGTTCACACATCTACACATTTTCAACACATTAATTTTGTAATATTAAAAAAACAGATAAATTTGAGGTGAATGTTCAGTGTCGAAACTCCAGGTATTAATTGTAGATGATGAATGGAATATGAGAAATTTGCTGCGGATTTATTTAATGAAAGAAGGTTTTGCGATTAAAGAAGCATCCACGGGGCAAGAAGCCTTGGCGCTGGTCCAAGCCCATTCCTTTGATGTCATTATTCTAGATGTTATGTTGCCCGATATGGATGGTTGGCAAATCTGTAAGCGTATCAGAGAACTTGTGAAAACGCCGGTATTATTCCTGTCAGCGCGAACTGAGACTAAAGATAAGATAAAAGGTTTGGGTATCGGAGCGGATGATTACTTGACCAAGCCATTCGATTCAGAAGAATTACTGGCTCGAATTTTCTCGCTGATTCGTAGATCAGTGATGAACCAGGAGGTAATTCCTCAACCGTCGCGCATGCTTCATTATCCAGATCTTGTAATCATACCTGAAGCCCGTGAAGTCCGGATTTGTGATGAATATGTAGAATTTACTCAAAAGGAATTCGATTTATTGGTGTCTTTTGCGCAGAATATCCAAAAAGCATTTACAAGAGAAGAATTAGTGGAACGGCTATGGGGCTATGATTTTGAAGGTGAGTTCAGAGTCGTCGATACGCATATCAAAAACATCAGAGAAAAGATGCATTTGGCCGGCTTGAAATATAACCCGATCCAAACGGTATGGGGGGTTGGCTATAAGTTTTATGTTCCGGGAGATGCCAATGAAAAATAACCGTATCGGCTTAAAATTAGGATTTGTTATTATCACGGTGTTTCTAATCGTATTGGTGTTTCTGGGCTTTACTATAGACCGTTTATTCACAAATTTTTATATCGATCGGATGCGTACGGAGAATGAGGAATTGGGTTCTCATTTTGCGGTCATGGCCCAATCGGATAGTACTTCTGGTGAAATGATGAAAACTTTTGCAGAATTCTCGAACGTCAGTATTTTTAACGTCAATGCCAATAGTGAGGTAATTCTACACTCAGGAACGCATGACTCTTCCGATCGAAAGATAATTCGAAGCTCGGATCTGGAAAGAATCTTTGCAGGAAAGAAAGTCAATTTCTTATATACTGAACCTTCCGGAATTCGTTACTTTGTTTCCGGACAACCAATCTATGTGAAAGACGTAGCGGCCTCCGCCCTTTATGTCATGTCTTCCACCGAGAAAATGGAACAGTCATTACTTGCGGTCCGTAATCTTTTGATCTTGTCAGGGATTGGCGCTTTTTTATTGGCTCTCGGTATTACATGGATAATAGCCCAGTATTTATCCCGGCCTTTACTTAAAATGCAACAGGCCACACGGAAGATCGCTGCAGGGGACTTGGAAACACGTCTTGATATTAACAGCAATGATGAAATGGGCAGCTTGGCGCATGCAATCAACGATCTTGCTGTGGATCTTCAGCGATATCGGGATACAAGGCAAGAGTTTTTCGCTAATATTTCTCATGAACTCCGGACACCGATCACCTATTTGGAGGGCTATTCTCAGGTTCTCCAACAGGAACTTTATGAAACCGTAGAGGAGAAAAACAAGTATCTGGGAATCATTCATGACGAAGCGTTACGTTTGCAGCACTTAGTTGAGGACCTTTTTGATTTATCGAAAATGGAAGAAGGGAAGATTAATCTTGAGCTGGACTGGGTGAATATGTCTGATTTAACGCAGCAGGCGGTGCGAAAAGTGGAGCTCAAGGCAAGAGAAAAAAGCCTTATCCTGAAATACAAGGAAAACGGTATGATGAAAAAGATTCGCGGAGATAAAAAGCGGATGGAGCAAATAATCCTTAATCTTTTGGAGAATGCAGTCCGTTATACCGAAAAAGGCGAAATTAACGTCTCTCTCTCATATACCAGCAGTGCTTTTCTCCTGGTCGTGGAGGATTCAGGGATTGGCATTCCAAAAGACGAAATCCCATACATTTTTGAACGCTTTTATCGTGTAGAAAAGTCTAGATCACGCCAATATGGAGGAACGGGCTTAGGACTGTCCATAGTGAAAAAACTGGTTGAACTGCAGGGCGGGCAAATTACAGTAACAAGTGAAGTAGACAAAGGCACACGGTTTGAAATTCAGTTTTACCAGCAGCCATGACGTTAGGAGGCAGGCTAATGAAAAAAGTGGAATGGCTAATTGCTGTTCTTTTGATCGGAATGGGTATAAGTTGCATGACGATATCCGCGGTATCCTTTCAAAGTCCCATAATACAAGCAAGTGGGATCATAAAATTGGTAACATGTTTTGTTTTTATCGGGTTATTGAGTTTCGTTTCTTTAAGGATTTATAAAGCTCGAAAAAAACATTGAGACAAAGACTTTTTATTCGCAAAATTGCAAAACTCAATTTTTTCACAAAAACCACATCAAATCTTCATACTTTCAGGTTAATTGAAGATAGCTACACCTCATTCAAACACTGAAAGGAGAAGTTTATTTCATGACACAAGAACAATTACAGGAGTGCATTGATGAATGTCTACGTTGTATGCAGGCTTGCAATTACTGCTACAAATCTTGTTTGGAGGAAGAATCCGTTGATATGATGAAGGATTGCATCCGTCTCGACCGAGAGTGTGCGGATATTTGTGCCTTTACTGCTCAGGCCTTGACTCAACACAGCACCTATTCCACGGAGCTGTGCAGACTGTGTGCTGATGCTTGTGAACGTTGTGGTAATGAATGCAGTAAACACCATCATTCGGCTCATTGCCAGAAATGTGCTGAGGCCTGTTTCCGATGTGCGGAGGTTTGCCGTAAGATGATCGCTTAACTTAACATTTGACTTTAAATGAATCAGATGAGCAAGGTTGTTATGTTTCCCTTGCTCATCTGATGTCAAAAGGAACAGGAAAGGGTATAAGGAGAGTATGGATGGGTAGGGACACTCAAACGATTAAGAGACGATATGACCGAATAGCTCCGCTTTTTCATCGTGTGGATGGAAAAATGATGAGGAGTTGGCGCAAAGAACTGTTAAGCGGCCTAAGTGGGAATGTACTCGAGGTAGGCATAGGAACAGGTGCTAATCTTTCCTATTATCCACCCACTGTTCGCTTAACCGGGATTGATTTTAGCCCAAAGATGCTACAATATGCCGAACAACGTGCAAAGGAACTGAAGATCGACGTTACTTTAATGGAGATGGATGCTCAAAATTTAACTTTTGAAGATCAGACATTCGACTACATAGTAGCGACTTGTGTGTTTTGTTCTGTCCCCGATCCGGTTCAGGGCATGAGAGAAATGAAGCGAGTGTGTAATAAAGAAGGGGAGATCAGGCTGTTAGAACACATGAGGAGTGAGCATCCAATGGTTGGGAAGCTAATGGATCTGCTTAATCCCCTTACAGTTCGTATCAGCGGGGCCAACATTAACCGGTATACGTTAAAGAATGTGGAATCTGCCGGCTTGATCATACAAAAAAGCGAGCCTTTATGTACAACCATTGTAAGACGATTGCTCTTGAGCCCGTAATCAGCCGGCTTCCCACGTCAATGGTATGAAATCTGTTTCGTTGGAGACGATAATGCATACGCGTTAGTCTGCATAAATTTCACAATTCACCTATGAAGGAGTGTTATTAATATGAAAAAAGGTTTGTTCATTTTAGCTACAGCGCTGGTGGTCGTCATCAGTGGCTGTGGAAATACCGCAAATAACGGAAATGAAGCGTCCAATACACCCAATAACGCTGCATCCAGCATGAATCATTCAGAGATGGAACATGAGAATATGACAAGTGAAGTGCCTGAAGGATTAAAAGAAGCCGCTAATCCGGAGTATAAGGTCGGCGATCAAGTCATTATTACCGAGGGACACATGGCCGGGATGAAGGGAGCTACCGCAACCATTGTAGGGGCTTATGACACTAATGTCTACGCGGTATCGTATACACCCACTACCGGAGGAGATCCGGTTACCAATCATAAATGGGTTATTCAGCAAGATTTAAAAGATGCAGGAGACCAGCTTTATGCGCCTGGCACAGAAGTGGTGCTTAACGTTGATCATATGCCTGGTATGAAGGGGGCTACCGCAACTGTAGATACAGGTGAGCAAATAACCGTATACATGGTTGACTATACCCCGACAACAGGCGGAGAGCCAGTAAGAAATCACAAATGGGTAACCGGTGATGAGTTAAAAGCGAAGTAAACGAAGATGAAAAAAAGCAGCCCCTGGAGGCTGCTTTTTTTAAATAAATAGAGGAATATCTTTGCAAAAATTGACGGGAATTACCGATGGAATCAATGGATGAATGATATAATAGTATTAGATTTTCCGCAAAAGACATGAGGAATACAGGGGAATAGCATTACAAGGGGGATCAAAGTATGATTAGGGAGATTGCCGTAAGAAATGTGGCTACCTATAGTAGTGAGGGTGTACTTTACAGTGACCTGAAAAAAATTAACTATTTTTACGGATCGAATGGTAGCGGGAAAACAACCTTATCTAATGTTCTTAAACAAATTGAACTTTATGCTGATAGTAGGATATCCTGGGTTTCCCAGCCATTAAAAACAGTGGTGTATAACCAAAAGTTTGTCGAAGAAAATTTCCACCAAGATTCAGATATCAAAGGTATCTTTACTTTGGGAAGAGAATCAACAGAGATTAAACAAACCATCCGAGACAAAAAAGACTTAGTTGATAAAGTAGTTGAGGAAATTCGTCGGTTAAGTTCTAATCTAGAGGTCAAACAAAAAGAGTCTAAACAAAACGATGATGAGTTTACCGACGATTGTTGGAAATTAAAGCGGAAATATGACGATATCTTTTCAGTGGCCTTTTCGGGTTTAAGAAACAATAGAATAAACTTTATGAAAAGATGTAAGCAAGCACCGACAGGCGGACTAATATGTGCTCTAGCAGACCTCCAAGCGCGTGTACAGAAATTGTTTAATGGTTCAAATGAGAAGCTACCCCTTCTTGAAAAGATTAAAATAGAGCATCTGTCTGCGGTATGCAATCACCGGATTATTCAGACCCCTATTATCGGTAAACAGGAAGTCGATATTGCTGTTCTTATATCCAAGCTAGCGATTAGTGACTGGGTTAAACAAGGACATACACATGTTTCTGAAGCGGAAGGAGTGTGCCCCTTTTGCCAACAACAACTTCCTGAGGGATTTACTGAAAAACTCAATGATTACTTTAATGAACATTACGAAAAAGAGATGATTGAACTCCAAGATCAAGTTGAACACTATAAACGGTGTTATCATTATCTTGAAAATCAAGTGCAAGAGTTATTATTGACCGACAAGAAAAATACATATTTGAATCTCGATCTCATTTCGCAACAATATGAACTGATCCTTTCGAAAAATGCACATAATTTGGACTTGTTCCAGCAGAAGCAAACTCATCCCAGTCATCCAATCGAACTGTTAACTATTGCGGCTTTCGTCGATGTGATCAATGAAGAAATCGTCCGAGCGAATGAACAAATTCAGCAGCATAATACTTTTATAGAGAACCGAGTGGATGAAGGGAATAAATTGATAACCCAGATTTGGGATTTTATCTGGAGTGAGAATCAGCAAAATCATGAGAAATATGTTCGTATAGATTATAGAACAGGACGAGCAATCGACAACCTTTCTGCAACATTAGCTCAAAAGAAGAATGAAAGAGTCGCATTAGAATCCGAAATTCACAGGCTGGAGGCTCAGATTACGAGTGTAATCCCCTCTGTAAACGAAATGAATCGGTTACTGAGGGCCTATCATTTTACTAATTTCAAATTCGCTCATACACAAAGTCAAGGAAATTATCGGTTAATCCGATCAAATGGTGAGGACGTTAATCAAACATTAAGTGAAGGCGAGAAAACGTTTGTTACCTTTCTTTATTTTATGCACTTATTAAACGGTAGCAATAACAGTGATTTAATTACGGAGAATAAAGTTGTTGTGATTGATGACACCATTTCAAGCTTGGACAGTAACGTATTGTTTATCGTAAGCAATCTGATTTCCAAACTTATAGAAGATGTACGCAACGAAGAAAGTAATATCATTCAGTTGTTTCTTCTAACGCATAATGTCTATTTTCACAAGGAAATTACGTTTTCAAAAAACCGGCCCAAAAATGGCGCTAGGATGGCGGATGAGACATTTTGGATTATCCGAAAATGGAATGATGTAACCGAATCAACCCCGTATAACAGCAACCCGATTAAAAGCTCGTATGAGTTAATGTGGCAGGAATTAAAGTCAGCCAATCACAGCTCTTCCATCACCGTTCAGAATTTGATTCGTAGAATCATTGAAAATTATTTTAAAATCTATGGTAATTACAGCGATCAGGACATTATTGATAGATTCGAGGAGGATGAGAAGGTCATATGTAAATCCTTAATCTCCTGGGCCAATGATGGTTCTCACTTTGCAGGAGATGATTTGTATATCGAGCACCCGATGGATACAGTCAGCAAGTACTTACGGGTATTTGAAAAGATATTTGTGGTTACACATCATCATGCCCATTATAAAATGATGATGGGAATTGAAGAATCTCTGGGATCGGCTTTGGAACAAACACAGGTATCGTAATCGAAAACGTAATATCAATTAAACGACATATACGGGATTAGAAGACGAGGAGGAAGTAACTACTCGTCTTTTTATATACACCAAAGATATTGAAATATATTACAAAAACGTTACTATTGTTTCAGACAAAGAATGATATTGAGTGGTTATTATAAAGCAAAAATATGGAGAAACAATGAAGAAAGTACGTAGAAAATACGTTGATAGTTAAATTTTTAGAAGGATTGACAGGTGGCCTACTATCTATTAAAGTGTTAATAGTTACAAAATATTAATAAGTTGCCGAATTTCAGCGTTGAAAACGGGGGAACCATTTTTTGGGTGAATTATTCTTGCATGAAAGGGAATATAGGGAACCTTTAACCGAATCCTCAGCTAACTCCGTAGGCATTGAAGGGAGAACAAGTTTCTGAAGAAAGTCATCGTATCCATGTTGGCAGCCTCATTTATATTTGCTTCTGCAGCACCAGGTACATATGCTAGCGAGGTAACCTTGGACAGTGTTGTGAATCGGGTCGTAGGAACCCCTTATCTTTATGGAGGAACCACAACTTCAGGCTTTGATTGTTCCGGATTTATTCTATATGTACTTAAGAAGTTCAATGTAGATGACCTTCCGCGCACTTCTCAATCGCAGGCTAAAACTGGCATTCCTGTAGCCAAAGATGATTTACGTGAGGGTGACCTCGTCTTTTTTAACACATTTGGTTCTGGAGTTTCGCATGCGGGCATTTACGTAGGTGATAACAAGTTCGCTCACTCTTCCAGCAGTAAGGGCGTAAGAATCAGCAGCTTGTCAGAGGCGTATTATAAGGAGCGATATGTAACAGCTCGCCGTGTAGTCAGTGAAAACAGCTATTCTGAAATGGTGAGCCGTTAATAGAAAGTTTTCTACATGTGGAGTAATGAAGATCGCCTCTAATTAGAGAGGCGATCTTTTTATTTGAATAGGCTATTCTAATTCCGTTAAGCTTGTTTGAGGATTATTTTTATTGGAAGTAGGATAAGGTACATGCGATGGATTCTCATGATAAGTATAAAAAGGGCTATCTCAGCGTTGTTAACTAATAATTTATTAGTCCCTGTACTTAGTGTGTCTTCTTTTACTAACCGTGAAGATGATTAGAATGAGTACGATACTTACTAAAATCAAAGCCACACTGAGATATTCCTTGCTGAGAATCAGCAATTGCTGAATAGAATAAGCCTCTATAATCAGAGCTGGCAGCTTTCCAAGCATAGTTGCTAATCCAAAAGTGACCCAGCTAACACGACTAACGGAACTCGATATATTAACCAATCCTGAAGGGATAAACGGGAGTATTCTTAAAGCAAGAATAAGAAAGAATGCTTCATAACCAGAAGTTTGTTGAAGTCTCTTCAAATATTTATTCTCATTTTTTATACCTCGTATTAAGGACAAGAACCCCCTGCGATAGAGAACAAAGCTAACAATTGCCCCGAGCACTTCTCCGAAAAAGGAAATCATCATTCCGTTGAGAAAACCGAACAAGGTGATGTTAGCTCCTGTGAGAAATACACTAGGGATGAATGCAAAAATGCTTATTAATATATTTAAAACCAGACTTAAGATAATGGCGAAATACCCACTTTCAGCTAACAATTCAACGATGTGCGTAGTCATACAAAATCCGTTCCTTTTTTATTTGAGATAACCTGAGCTCATTATAACAGGTAAATAAAAAGCTAAACATAGATCTCTGATTCTACGTTTAGCCCAATATATGTGCTTATGGAATAGTTTGTTTTTTATTTAAGAAAGTTATAGGATCGCATCTATATCATCAGTTGAATTAGGCTTCACTTCAACAATCATTCGCAGAGGTAGGCAAATGATAGATTGTCTTGGTCTTGATATTAAACCAAAGCTAAAACAGATTTTTTGCGGGCAGTCCGATTCAATTACTTCGATCCCTCTATCATGAACTTTGAGTATATCGTATCCTCTTTTTGTTTGAATCTTGATAATTTGGGGCTCATCCGTGAGTTCTACCTCTTTATATAGTTTATTATCTATACGTATACTTGCATAAGTACCGGTATTGGGCTGGTCCTTTCTAAGCAACTCTACTCCTAAAAGAGTCAGGGCTATTAGCAAAATACATGTGATAAGAATTAAATCCGCTTTCTTAATGCCAATTTTCTTCATCATCTTGTTCATCTCCAGCTTAACAGATAGTCTCATAGTATCTGAAAATAGTGTGTAAACTATGTGGAGGTATTTAAAAAATAAGAAAACCGTGTTTTTCTTATTTTGCGAAGAAAATAAAGTATAAGGCCGGAGTTGTTGATTCTACGAGGCCTTCTTAATGAAAATCGTGAGGCACTAAAAAATAAGAAGTAGACTGAGACATCAAGAGATTGTCCAAAAAGAATTGGACCAGAAAGTATTAGACAGAAGCATGGCACTGCCGCTGGCCGACGTAGCCGGTTGCAAATTGCTGCGCCAGGGCGCTTCCGGAGAAGCAGGAGCACGAGCTGAAGCATGCGCTGCCGCTGTAACCGGAGCCGCTGATCGAGGCGTCGAATCTAATACTTTATTTTCTTTCGACACACAAAAGAAAAAAATATCTATTGATGATTTTTATAATTCAACTCAATTTAATAAAGAGCTTTACTATAATAATGTTGATACCTTCCAGACAGTTGATCGACACATTAGAAAGAACGTATTATGGAAACACTCAAATTGCATAAAACAATTTTGACAGTTACTAAAAAATGATAGGGAAGACTTCCCTGATATTTGTCCTATGCTTATGCCTATGTCAACTGGCGTAAAACCCTTTAAAAACTGAACGTTTTTATCGTTCAGATATTCGAATAAATGATGTAGCCCGAAGTGGAGGACGATTTGGTTATGAGCTGCTTACAAGTGCAATAACTGATGACATAAAATTATTATTGGAAGAATATGTACTAAAGAATAATGGGGAAAAGATAAATAAGGATACATTGGAGTGGATCCAAGAACAATGGACATATCGATTTAGTCTAATATTTTTTTACGAGTGTCTAAAATATTCAGAAGATATTTTAGTTAATGATAAGAAAAATACCAACTGGGATAAGATACTCATGGACACAAAAGCTAACTTCAAAATTGCATTTAGATATCAAGAGGTTAATGTTTTGAGTGCTAAAAGAATAAACCTCATGATGTACTATGAGAATACAGTTGACCAAAAAAACATTGAATATGAATGCCCAAATTATAGCTTAAGAAAAAAGAGAGCTATTTCAAATATGAAATCCTACGTACCGGCACGGATATCCAACGAATATCCCAAAAATTATGAACTGATTAATTACGTTAGTTCATATATAAAGAAGCATGATTATTAAAACAACTCGATTGAGTTGTTTTTTTGTGGCCAAAATAGGGGATTAATCGAGTCTGTAAAATAGTTTGTGTAAACTCCTAAACCCAGTAAAATGGAAGTAACAGAAAGGTTGGGGAGAACACATGGGACTTTGGACAAAACAACAACTGCGAGAATTCATCAAAGAGAACAATTTGGTATCCGCACAGGATGCCCAAAATGCGTTGAAAGAGTTGTTCGCCGAAACGATTCAAGAGATGCTGGAGGCGGAACTGGACACGCATCTAGGCTACGAGAAGCACGAGGTTAAGGCGAAGATGACGCCAAACAGCCGTAACGGCAAAAGCAAGAAGAACATTGTCAGTGAGTATGGTGAACAGGAAATTACGGTTCCCCGAGACCGGCTCGGCGAGTTTGAACCGATTGTCGTTCGGAAACATCAGTCCAATGTCACCGGCATTGAAGACCAGATTATCGCCCTGTACGCCAAAGGCGTCAGCACTCGCGAGATTCAGGATCACCTGCAGAATCTATACGGGATCGAAGTCTCACCCACACTCATTTCTAACGTGACTAACAAGATCGTTCCTCTTATAAAAGAGTGGCAGAACCGCCCTCTGCAAGGCGTTTACGCGGTCATTTACATGGATGCCATCCACTTTAAAGTGAAGCAGGACGGGGCCATTATTAACAAAGCTGCATATATGGTCATTGGCATTGATCTGGACGGAAACAAGGATGTGCTGGGCATGTGGATCGGCGAGAATGAGTCCGCCAAGTTCTGGCTCAGCGTGCTGAATGACTTGAAGAATCGCGGCGTTCAGGACATCCTCATTATCTGCGTAGATAATCTGAATGGCTTCTCTCAAGCGATTGCCGCCTGCTACCCCAAGACGGAAATCCAGAAGTGTATTATTCACCAAATCCGCAGCTCCACCCGCTATGTTTCCTACAAAGATCTCAAAAAGGTCACGGCGGACCTGAAGCCGATATACAAGGCGGCTACCGAGGAAAGCGCGCTGCTCGAATTGGATCGCTTCGAGGAAGTCTGGGGTGGGAAATACCCACTGATTGTACGTTCCTGGCGAAACAATTGGGAGGAGCTTGCGACCTTCTTCAAGTATCCGCCAGAGATTCGAAAGCTTATCTACACAACGAATATGATTGAAAGTTACCACCGTCAGCTCCGTAAGGTGACAAAGGGAAAAAGCATCTTCCCGACGGACGAAGCCTTGCTTAAAATGCTCTACTTGGCGACGATGGACGTTACCCGCAAATGGACAGGCCGTGTCCAAAACTGGGGTCAGATGCTACTCCAACTCTCCGTCTTCTTTCCAGATCGGATCGGCCAGTACTTACGCTAGTATCGCGAATTCCCCCTCGGGGGAATTCCTTGCTAAAGAGTTTACACAAAATTATTGACAGACCCTGAATTTATCTGATCATTCCACTTTTTTGCCATATGGCTGAATTTAATCAGCTTGTTGGTTACGCGCATTGTCTAGCTCAATAACAAATTATCCTTCTATAATAGATAGTTTTGCAGAATGTAATTCAGAAAACACTGAAATGCAGTTTTGTAAATTTATATTCCTCCACTGGCTCAATTTTCTCTGTGCTGTAGCTTTGTTTTCTCCTTCCGTACGCGCTCCAAAAAATTCTTCTTAAGTGTTACTTCCAATTTTTTTTGTTGTTCCGCATTGCATTTTGGACTTAGTAGATATTTGCGAAGCTTCAGAACCGCTTTTTTAGCTATGTCTTTGCGCTTCTCCAGTAATTGCGTTTTGAGTTCTCGGCGTCTTTAAGGGGAAGGAGCGCGTGTACGTGATCCCGTCTGACTCTTATCCAACGAATATGAGGAAGTCGAGAGAATTATCTTCTCGGCTAGAAATTGGATGAAGCCGAAACTATTGTAGTCTCATTTGCTGTATGCTCGGAATCCTTAAACTTTAGAAAAATATACTCAACGAGAAGGCGATATTCACTTTTAGTGAAGATGCGGCTTCTTGTTGCTGATTATCAGGATCACTCGGCATTAATCCGGAAAATATTGTTTTCGTATAGAAATTTGTACAAATCTTAACAGTTAGAAAAATCATTGATAATGAGAGCTTTGGGAGAATGTTTTTTTACGAGGGCAGTGTCTCACCGAGTGTTTGGTAAATGAGAATGAGGTTAAGAAATAATATAATTGCCGCACAAAGGAATGCTGTTACATTAACAATAGGTTTATTAACTTAGATGCCAATGAGATCTTTGCGTCTCGTGAAGTAAATCAAAGTAATAACGGGTGTTGTCAGGATAAGACTTAAGGCGACTTGGCTAATGACTAAAGTTCGTGTTGGATCAAGTCCCAGCGAAACAATAATAACTGCAGGTAACATGGAAATAACACGGCGTAGCCAACCGGGGATGGTAAATCGCACAAAACCGTGCATGATGACTTTACCGGACATTGTCCACTTGTGGAGCTTGAAATGCCAGAGGCGAGTAATTTAAAATCAAAAACGCGCTAGCGGCTGCAGATCCGAGTAATGGAGTTAAGGTCTGAAAGGCAGATTTTATATTCGCTACTTGAGAGTTGCCTGTTTGGTAAAAGACAGCGGCAGCGATTATCATAATGGAGAGATTTATTAAGCCTGCCAGGAACAGCGCAATAACTACTTCCTTTTCAGAACCCAACAAGAAAGCTCTGTTCACTCATTTGCTGGGTGTTTCAATAGTCCAATTTTCTTTGCTAAATAACATAGTTTCTAGTATAACTGCTTGTTTAATTAATCAGAAAATATGCTGTTTTTACCCGAGTTGATGCATGAGCATGTAATCATGAATTTTTCTTGCGAAAAGGGTTAATTTAATTGTATCAATCTAAAGAGGCGTGACGGGTGTGTTGTTATTTGTGGAACCAGATTGCGTCAATTGTGCCATGAAAATCGAAAATGGTGTAAAAAGACCTAAGGTTCAGACTTCGGAAGCAATCACATGACTCAAAAAGTTCGAAGTTTAAAGTGTAACATTGATATTAATGAGAAGGGGGAATGAACGAGTGGATCAAAAAAAAGAGGAACATAAAAAAAAGCACGATGGCGATGGACATGAAGGTCATTCGCATATGAGTGGTAAAGGAAAAAATAAGATTATGATAATTCGTTTGACCGTCGGTGCAGTACTCGCCGCAATTGGAATAATATTCGCATTATCCGGTTGGTGGGAAGTAGTATTATTTTCAATAGCATATCTCGTCATCGGTGGTAATATTGTCCTGCAGGCGATTAAAAATATCCTTCGTGGTCAAGTGTTTGATGAATACTTTTTAATGTCAGTGGCTACAATTGGCGCGTTTGCTATCCAGCAATATCCTGAAGGTGTAGCTGTAATGCTCTTTTACCAAGTAGGGGAGTTATTTCAGAGTATTGCCATTAATCGATCCCGTAAATCCATTAGTGCATTGTTGGATATCAGGCCCGATTATGCAAACTTAAAAATAGGAAACGAAACGAAACGGGTGACGCCAGAAGAGGTTAACATAGGAGATCACATTGTTGTCAAGCCCGGTGAAAAGGTACCATTGGATGGAGTAGTTATTGATGGGAGTTCAGCGGTAGATACATCCGCACTAACCGGTGAATCTATGCCTCGGGAAGTTGAAGTGAAGAGTGAAGTCCTGGGCGGTTTCATTAACAAAAACGGAGTTTTAACTGTGGAAGTGACCAAGCTGTTTGGTGAATCGACAGTATCCAAAATACTGGAACTAGTCGAAAATGCAAGCAGTAAGAAAGCGCCGACTGAGAAATTCATTTCTAAGTTTGCACGTTACTATACACCGGTTGTTGTCATCGTCGCTTTACTTCTGGCGGTTGTACCTCCCCTGGTTTTAAGTGGGGCTACCTTTTCAGATTGGATCTACCGGGCGCTTGTCTTTTTGGTCATATCTTGTCCTTGTGCGCTTGTTGTTTCTATACCGCTGGGTTTTTTTGGAGGGATTGGAGCAGCATCCAAGACAGGTATTCTTGTCAAGGGCAGCAACTACTTGGAAGCCTTAAACAATGTTAAGTATGTTGTATTTGACAAGACAGGAACACTCACTAAGGGAGCCTTTAAAGTCACTGGTATTAATCCTGCCGGAGAATTATCCGAAGACGAACTTCTTGAATACGCGGCATTTGCGGAGCTGCATTCAACTCACCCTATCGCTGAGTCCATACGGGTCGCCTACGGGAAGGAGATCAGGGAAGATCAACTGGAGGGTTATAATGAAATCTCGGGACATGGCATACAAGTAAAGGTTCAGGGGAAAGAGGTCTTAGCCGGTAACATCAAGCTAATGAACAAGTACAGTATATCTTTTGAAACGCCCAATGAGGCAGGAACGGTTATTCATGTTGCAATTGAAAAAAAGTATGCGGGGTATATTGTCATCTCGGATGAAATAAAAGACGATTCCGCAAAGGCCATTCGATCGTTAAAAGAACTAGGCATAAAGAAAATCGTGATGTTGACAGGGGACGCCAAAGCCGTTGGCGATTCGGTTGGACAGCAGCTAGGTATAGATGAAGTGCATGCAGAGTTACTGCCACAGCATAAAGTGGAAGAGATTGAGAAGTTGATGCAGAGTAAATCGCCTAAAGAAAAAATAATTTTTGTTGGTGACGGTATTAATGATACTCCAGTGTTAGCTCGGGCAGATGTGGGTATAGCCATGGGTGGATTAGGGTCGGATGCCGCTATAGAAGCAGCTGACATTGTCATTATGACAGATGAACCCTCGAAAATCTCGACAGCTATACGAATTGCTAAGAGAACCAGACGGATTGTTTGGCAGAATATCATCTTTGCATTAAGCGTAAAAGCGATATTTTTACTCTTAGGCGCTTTTGGTTTTGCTACTATGTGGGAAGCAGTATTTTCAGATGTAGGCGTGACCGTGATTGCGGTCTTGAATGCCATGCGAATCTTAAGAATGAGCACATCCCGGTGATGTCTCCAATGAAATATATTAACGAGGTAACAACGAGCCGAAGTTTGTTTACAGCTTGGCAGTCCTTGTTCGAGGTTCCCTTTCGCGACATGGATTTGCTGGACCCGACAAGAGGATTTTTTCCAGGCTCCCGCTTTAATTTGGCACATCCACAGAATGGACAAGTCCCATGAGCTGCGTAGTGCTTTTTAATGAGTAAATAGCGATTTTCGTCTGAAGCCTTCCGGCGTTGCGGCTTTCTTCGGTTCATCTTCATCTGAACCTATGTACGTCGGAGTTTTTCCTCGGTGGAGAGTTCGTTTTTCTTTGCCTAAATTATCCAGTGAATGCAGCCTGCTAGAAGATTACCATGGGTAGTATAAAGCTTGGTAAGCCTTAAGACTGCGTGCTTAAAGGTGGGAGAGTAAATATGGTTCTTTTCCGATACATGAAGGATGTTTGGAAGGGCTTCCAACCGGCATATTCATTGTTAAGTTTACATATTTCTATTTTTCTCCATTTCTCTTTCCCCGCTCATTGATTAATCTAGTTAAAACACAAGTAACCCGTAAGTTGGACACTTTTTTAAAGTGTACATCTTATGGGTTACAGTTCAAATATCCCCTCTTACTTTTTTAATGTTTTCCGTGTAGTCCCCAATGGGGTGCTTGAAAGTGTCCGTGATCTTCATGTTTGTCGTAATGGCCAGGGATGCCTACCCAATGGAGTCCATGAGGAACTTCCAGTGTGGGTGGAAATCCTGGTGGATAAACTTCGCCTTCCCCTGCCTTGATAAAACCAATGTGAGCTTGTTCATGTTCGCCAAGGTCAACATGGGCTCCGTGGGCTACAAATTCATAATGCTCTGGGATATGGATATGTTGCCATTCGTGATCTGACATTACTTTTCATTCCTTTCGGTGAATTTAAATACAAAGATATTGTGGGTATAATTGATTGTTTTTATTCACGGGACAATGCTAATACATTTAACCTACTGGTGGAATTCAGATAATCATGTGGTTGAATAGACGTTGACAAAACAAAAAGGAATATACTACAATGTGTAAGGTGACAAAATATTAACAACTTAATGTCATAAACGTAAGATGTCACACCATCGAGAATGTTGTTAGAAGGTGTTTCAGAATATTGGATACGAACTTAGGGAGGGATATTTTTTGAAAAGAATGTTACTGTCCTTTTTAGGCGCAACGGTATTGTTTGGTGCCATTGCTACTAGCACATATGCTAATCAAACTATGATTGAGAGTCAGGTAAGCGAGGTAATTGGAACCCCATATAAGTATGGTGGATCTACTACTACGGGTTTTGATTGCTCAGGCTTCATATTACATATTATGGATAATTATAAGCTGGATTTACCGCGGACTTCACAAACACAAGCTAAATCTGGTAGCTACGTGGCAAAAGAAAATCTGCGCATTGGGGATCTGGTTTTCTTTAATACAAATGGTAGAGGAATTTCACATGCGGGTATTTATATGGGGGAAAATAAATTTGCTCACTCTTCAAGTAGTAAGGGAGTAACTATAAGCAGTTTATCTGAAGGATATTACACGAATAGATATGTGACAGCACGAAGAGTGCTGGGCAAATCCATGTTTGATAAGGTCACTAGCGAGATACATTAATTTATTCAGGGGATAGTAAGTTTATATGTAAAATGGAATTGTGTTCTTTATCTTAATTTCAGCTGAGAGCTGCCTCGATCTTTTACAGAGGTAGCTTTTTTAGATATTATCGTAACAGGATATTTCTTAACTGATTACTGAAAATGATTTGAAAAACAGAAGGAGGATGCAATTGGAGATTAAGCATAATATGATGGCCAAGGATTATCATCTAACCTCGATGACAGTCCTTTTTTGTGTTTCGCTAACAGAAAACTTAATAAGAACGATTTATTTATCTTTTCACGTTAAATGATATGAGAATAATCACTAATTTAATTTGGATAATTCACATAAATTGTCTAATTTGTGTCTTTTGAATAGTGTTTATGTGTAAAACGTGTGACGAATGAATTTTAATACTACAAATCGTAGTTTTAATTATGTACAATTATTGAGTCACGAAAGTTTTGTATAAAGGCAATGACAAGAGAGTTAATCAACTGAAGTAACTAAGCGACTTTTGTGTAACGTATTTAAAAAATCAAGAGAAAGGTGTGCTCAAATGAAGCTTCGCTGGACAATTATGGCTATTCTACTCGTCTTTTCAGCTTTGTTAACGGGTTGTCAACCACTAAAAGTACTAGATCCTAAAGGGCCCCAAGCTCGAACTACAGCGAATGTAATATGGGTTTCAATTGGAACAATGGCTTTGGTTGTTATTGTTGTAATCATATTGTATGCGTTCATTATAAGGAAGTATCGTGCCTCAAATCAGAATGAGGACTACGAACCACCCTATATTGAAGGTAGTCTAAAACTTGAAATTCTTTGGACAGCGATCCCTGTTTTAATCGTAGCTTTTTTGTCAGTTGTTACTATTGTCTCTACTTTTAAGGTTGAAGCAGTACCCAAGGGGTATTCCAAAGAACCATTAGTGATCTATGCATCATCTTCTAATTGGAAGTGGCATTTCAGTTACCCGGAAGAGGATATTGAAACCGTCAATTATTTGTATATTCCAACAAACAGGCCTATTCAATTCAAGTTATATTCTTATGGGCCAATATCAAGCTTCTGGATTCCTCAACTTGGTGGGCAAAAGTATGCGATGGCAGATATGGTCAATACATTAAATTTAGCCGCTGACATTCCCGGAGAGTACACTGGCCGTAATGCAAACTTTACCGGTGAAGGGTTCGCGGAGCAGACGTTTAGTGTTAATGCAGTTCCACCGGAAGAATATGACGAGTGGGTAGATGAAGTGAAAGAGACAGCAAAACCAATCACTGAAGCAAAATTTGATGAGTTATTAGAACCTGGCCATCTAGGACAATCAACATTCACCGGAACCCATTTAGGTTTTTCGCCGCCTCCGGGAAGCCACCATAGTGAGGAGTCTAACACTGCTAATGAAAGCTCAAATGAGTCAACTCAGGGCACAAATGATAGTAATCCAATCAATACGAACATGGAGGGAATGAATCATGGGGATTCAATAATGGGGCAGTAAGAATCCTGGTGTAAATGTTTAATCTTGAGAGGAGCCGAAGAGTATGGATTTTTTCAATCGATTTGCTGTACCCAATCCAAGCCCTACAATTTATGCCTCAATGGTAGCTATCGCTCTTGCTATAATCGCAATCATTGTAAGCTTAACCTATTTTAAAAAATGGGGATACTTATGGAGAGAATGGATAACTACAGTGGACCATAAGCGGATAGGGATTATGTATCTTATATCTGCATTAATCATGTTATTTCGTGGTGGAGCTGATGCCATTATGATGCGTGCCCAGACGGCTGTGCCTGATAATACGCTACTGGGTGCAAAAGAATATAACGAAATCTTTACAACACACGGCGTTGTGATGATTATATTTATGGCTATGGCGTTTATTATGGCTTTAATGAACTTTGCTGTGCCATTGCAGATCGGTGCTCGAGACGTTGCCTTTCCACGACTCAATGCACTGAGTTATTGGTTATATTTCTTTGGGGCTATGTTATTTAACATCTCTTTTGTCATTGGAGGTTCTCCGGATTCGGGATGGTCTTCTTATTTCCCGCTTGCGGGCACTGAATTTAGTGCATCTGTAGGAACAAATTATTATATGCTCGCGCTTCAAATCTCTGGGATAGGGACGTTAATCACAGGGATAAATTTTATCACAACTATTCTAAAAATGAGAGCACCCGGCATGACCTTAATGAAAATGCCAATGTTTACTTGGTCAGCCTTGATTACAAATTTAATCATTGTTTTTGCTTTTCCTGTATTAACCGTGGCACTTGCCATGGGAACGATGGACCGACTTTTTGGAACAAACTTTTTCACAACGACCAATGGCGGTATGGATATGCTTTGGGCTAACTTGTTCTGGGTTTGGGGACATCCTGAAGTATACATTTTAATTTTACCGGCATTTGGTATTTACAGTGAGATTATTTCAACATTTGCACGACGAAACTTATACGGCTACAAATCAATGGTCATCTCTATGGTTGCTATTTCGATCCTTTCCTTTTTAGTCTGGGTTCATCATTTCTTCACAATGGGTCAAGGAGCATTAGTCAACAGTATTTTCTCCGTAACGACAATGGCAATCGCTGTTCCTACCGGAATTAAAATATTCAACTGGTTGTTCACATTGCGAAAAGGAAAAATTGTATTTACTGTGCCTATGCTATATTCCTTGGGGTTTATCCCTATATTCACAATTGGTGGTGTGACAGGGGTTATGTTGGCAATGGCAAGTGCTGACTATCAGTATCACAATACCATGTTCTTGGTGGCTCACTTCCATCTCGTTATTATTCCAGGCGTAGTATTTGCAATGATTGCTGGGCTCACTTATTGGTGGCCTAAAATGTTCGGATTCATGTTGAATGAAAGAATTGGAAAATGGGCGTTTTGGTTTATCTCAATCGGTGTTTGTGTGACATTCTTTCCAATGTTCATCTCTGGATTAAATGGCCAAGCGCGCCGGATGTATACCTATTCGGAATCTACAGGATTTGGTATATGGAACATGATCTCATTTATCGGAGCAATTGGGCTGTTAATAGGGTTCGTTTTAATCGTATATAACATCTATTACAGCACTCGTTACGCATCCAGAGATATACCTGGAGATCCGTGGGATGCTCGTTCTCTCGAATGGGCCTCTTCCACTCCAGTGCCGGAATATAATTTTGCCATCATTCCAACAGTTAATTCTGGTGAAGCATTTTGGGATTACAAGAAAAAGGGCCATAATCTTTTCAATGGTACATTAGAAAAAATTCACATGCCTAATAATAGTGGGCTGCCATTTATTATTGGAGGTATATTTTTTATCTGGGGCTTTGCATTTGTATTTGGGTTGTGGATTTTTGCAACTATTGCCACCGTCGGAATCTTCATTTGTTTAGCCTACCGATCATTTGAACAAGACCATGGTCGATATATCACAGTTGAAGAAATTGAAAAAACTGAACGCAATCGGGGAGGAGTCGGAATATGAAAATTGATCAGTCGCTCCCGCTGGAATATAGTACAGAACAAAATCGTTTGAATATTATGGGTTTTTGGATTTTTCTGGGAGCTGAAATTGCACTTTTTGGGACATTATTCGCCTCTTACTTTACATTAGTTAATCGAACGGGTAATGGACCTACTGGAGCGGATATCTTTGAAATCATTCCTGTAATGACTGAAACCGTTTTGCTTTTAGTAAGTAGTTTTACAATCGGTTTGGGAATTCACGCCATGCGTTTAGGAAGGCAAAAGGCAAGTGTTGTTTTTATAATCATCACTCTATTACTTGGCTTAGGATTTATCGGCGTTGAGATTTATGACTTTATTGTATATATGCATGAAGGTGCGAAGCTTCAAACAAGTGGATTTACAGCTATTTTATTTACGCTATTAGGGACCCATGGCGCGCATGTTGCTTTTGGTTTGGTTTGGGGACTGTTGATAATTATTCAAATTATGAAGCGCGGTTTAACACCTGAAACAACGAATAAAACCTTTATTTTCTCTCTTTATTGGCATTTTCTTGATGTTGTCTGGATTTTCATTTTCAGCTTCGTCTTTTTAAAGGGGATGATGTAATGATGAGGGAACTCTTTCCTCGGAAGCAAATAATGGGTTTAGTATTTTCACTGACTCTTACAGCAGCGGCTTTAACCGTTTATTTCTTTGATCTCTCATTCGCAGTGGGTTCAACGATCCTTCTAATTACAGCATTTTTACAAGCTATTATTCAATTGAGCGTTTTTATGCATGTTGGAGAAGGTGAAGATAAGAAAGCAGTTTATACGGGGTTATACTATGGGGTCTTTGTCGCCCTAGTAACAGTCTTTGGTACGCTTCTAACCCTTATTTGGGGATATTATTAGAAGAATCTATTTATCAGAATGATCTATCTGTCGATATTACTTTCGGGTTATGTCCTCCTCATAATCATGGTAAAATGTAATCAAGAATGGAGGTTGAATTTGTGCAAGTGAAAAAAATTAACTTAAATGAAGAGGGCCTGCACCGGTTCTTTGGCACTCTGGAAACAAAGATTATGGAGATTCTTTGGGTGAAAGGAAAGCTTACCATTAAACAGGTCCATGAGATCATTAATAATGAAAGTCCTATATCACTAAATGCAGTCATGACGGTGATGGTACGGCTATCGGACAAAGGTCACCTGCATAAAGATTCGAGTGGAAAGGGGAGGAATAAAGTCACCTATTTCTCCCCGACGCAAAATAGAGAGCAATTTATTATTGAACAGACCAAAGTGGTCACGGACGGCTTGATAGAAGACTTCGGTTCCTTAATGGTAAGCCATCTTGTCGATAATTTGGATAAAGCTGATCCAGAGTTAATTGATAGACTGGTTCAGAAGCTGGATGAAATGAAAAACCAACCATGAAATATTTAACTCTGAGACTACCTCGCCAAACAAAGCTTGCATTAATCGCCTTGGGAATCATCGGTGTATTGGTTATCGTTTTGCTTGGATATAATGTTTTACATCAAATACAGGACGTGCCGATAAAGTCTAATCTCTTGAAAATGATAAGCGCAATAGTTGCAGATACGTTTACTAATCATATTGTTTGGGAACTTGTATTAAATGTATTAGTTGTATTCTCATTGACAGTGTTCGGGAAGAATATTATACATCAAATGAAGTTATATAGGAGCTGGAATCGATACGCAAATGCTTACAGTGACTTGGAAATGTTTAATTCTGTAGTTGCAAAATTTAAGCATGAGAGGATTCGCTTTGTCATTTTAAATGAACCCAAAATGATAGCCATGACGATTGGGTTTCTAAAGCCGAAAATTGTTCTTTCTTCCTATGTTATAGAACGATTTGATGAAAATGAACTTGAAGCAATTATTTATCACGAATTATATCATTATAAGTCACGCCATCCCTTACAGTTGTTTATATTAAACGTTGTGGCTGATTGTCTTGCTTTTCTGCCTGTAGTAAAAGAATTGGTCCAACATTATAAGGTTTGGATGGAACTTCTAGCAGATCGCTATTCAATCAAACGGATGGGAAGCGAGGTTCCCATCTCTCATGTATTACTTGCTGTGTTAAAAAATGAACAATTAAAAAATCAAGCCCTTGGAGTTCATTTTGCCAATGAAGCAATAAACTATCGACTTATGCAGTTAATCGAACCAAATAAAGAAATCAACATACCGTTATTCAATTGGAGAAAAATGACTACATCTTTATTTATGCTACAGGTAATGCTATCAATCTTTATATACAGCTGCGTATAAGTTTTTGTGAATATTCGTTTTGTTTGAAAAAGACACTTCTTGCATGTTTTAGTGATCGTCTACACGTTCACTTCATCATATGCAAAAGCGTCTTTTTTAATATGCTCGTTTTTAATTGCATTACTGTTAATATTTTCTCCTGGTCGAGTAGACGTGAACCTCACGACCCACGCCCCTCTCAGATCCGTACGTGCCCAATTAAGGCATACGGCTCCTCATATCATCGTTTACAAATTTGCAACGATTAGCCATAGATATTCACATAAATTTTGGGCTCGGGCAGCGGGTAACGTTTCAGAAAGAGGTTAAATTTGTCATACGTAAAGCTTCTTCTCTGGCTTCTGCGATTCAACCATTTAAATAACGCTTTCGTGATCTGAAATTTGTATACGGACAGCGCTCGGCTATTATCAGTTATCCCATAATAGCGATAGTGTCCTGTTAGCTTCGCCCGTATTGTTTTCATTAACTCCTTCACGTCTTGATGGCGTTCTACTTGCAGCCATTCTTTGAACGCTTTCACTTTCGCCTTAAATTTCTTTCCGCTTGTTTTCCTCTTCACTCTGAATTTGCCCTTGCTGCTTTTGCCGCAGTAGTGGGTAAAACCTAAGAAGTCAAACGTCTTGGGTTTGCCTAATCCTTTTCGTTTCCTGTTTTCTTCGGCGAAGCGTCCAAATTCCAGAATTTTAGTTTTCTCCTCTGCGATTTGCAGGTCGAATTTGGCCAGACGCTTGATTAGAGCTGCATAGAATCGCTCTGCATCGTTCTTGTATTGAAAACAGCACACGTAATCATCAGCATATCTAATCATACTTGCTTCGCCACGGCACGCTCTCTTTACTGCAATCTCGAACCATAGGTCCAGAGCATAATGCAGGTAGAGATTCGCCAGTATCGGCGAGATCAGAGACCCCTGAGGAGTGCCGGTTTCTGTCGCTTCCCACGCGCCCTGTTCCATACACCCGGCTTTCAGAAAGCGCCAGATGAGCTTTTGAATATTAGGGTCTGCTATTCTCTCTTCAAGGAATTTCATGAGCCATTGATGATTGACATTGGTGAAGAAGCTGCGGATGTCAGCATCCACGACGTAGCTGGTTTTTCCATGCTCGATGTTGCGATTTAATGCCTTCAGTGCGTCATGACAGCTTTTCTCCGATCGGAAACCGTACGATAGGTTTAGAAAATCCGGCTCGTAGATGGCCTGTAAAATCTTGTTCAATCCTAGCTGCACGATTTTGTCCTCGTAGGAAGGGATTCCGAGCGGCCTTTTGCTCTTTGCATCCTTCGGTATATATGTCCTTCTTACGGGCTGTGGTCGGTAGCTTTTCTTCTTTAGCCGTTCTACCAAGTCCTTGATGTTTACTTCCAGATTTTCCTCATATGCTGCTTTTGTAACTTGATCAATGCCTGTTGCTTTGTTGCCATCCAGTTTCTGGTGGCATTGCATCAGCATTTCCTCATTCAAGAGGTGATACAGCGACGTGAATTTCTCCTTTGGATTTTCTTTTGCAACCTCTGCTATTCTTGCTAGTTTTGTTTGCACTTTTGACCTACCCCTGTGTGTAGAAAATGTGTCCTTAACAAGATCGATGATATGTCACTGCCTTCCCTCTGCCGACATTACTCGGTTTCATCGGTAGTATGCAGTGATCCGACTCCCTGTTCATCATTTGACATTCTTCCTTTTGATCGGTTGTTTGTCATACTCCCTTTCAGGAGAACGAACAGGGTCTCCCAAGTTGCTGTGAAGTCATTGTCTCGCATGCCTGGCTCTACGACCCCGGGAGAGCTCATCCCTACTTGCCTTTAACGCAGGAATGGGTGTAGTCTTCCGTACTTTCGACAACGTCGACCTCTCCAGTTTACTCTTTTCGAGGCTCAATCACTTTCAGGCCTACGGTCTGGCTGTCTACGCTTTACGTCAGAGATTACTCTCAGCCGTCCAAGACTCGCTATTGGTGGCTTGGCTTTAGCCTTTCCAAGCAGGATTTCCACCTGCTAAACTTCACAACCTATGCTTGGTCGCACCGAAAGTTGAGTAAATTTAATGAATATTGCTTAACGAACTCGACATTTGACAGTTATACTTCACATTTAATAAACTACTAGTTGTAGTATATTATTAGGACTACCGTCAGCACCGCGAAATTATAGAGGAGTGGCAAATCGATTTGAATATAAAATGGAATGGCTACATTAAACGATTATTGTGGATTGCAGTGTTTTTGGGCGTGATTGCGGCTATACCATTGGGATATTCCAGATGGATGATGGAAAAGACCTCCAAGCAAATTGAATTTATTTTTGATTTCCGTGATTTGTTGCAAATAGCCTCATACGAGCCTAATCCAGAAACATTTGTACAGCTCCAATTGGAATCGATGAAAGAAACAGGTATCACCACAATGTCTGTATACGAATCAACATTAAATGATTTGATGCTGGCGGGAAGGCTCAATATTTAAAGTGAATCACAAGCTGCTTTACTGCAGCAGAACATCCCATTTTCGAATAGGAACTTTACATATGTACTGTTTACTGGTGAAAATGAGGAAAACACACTGAGGCCGATAATTAAGAACAGATTTAATAAAGATAATATTAATGTAAGCAACTGGACCTTCGGTGGACGTACTGGATTAATATTAGAAACGCCTATTGAAAATGCTTTGATTAAAACTATGGAACCAGATCCATTGGCTTTACAACTAATTCATGATGAAGGATTCAGGATTATACCACGAATATCAGACCGGGACCGTCCTTTTGATCAAGAGGCTACGGAGAGAATGTTAGCTGATTTTCAAAAGCTTGGGGTAAAGCGAATTCTGTTCGATGGAAGTACTGTAAAAGGGTTTGGTGATCAGCCAGAAAAGGGAACACTAAACTCATTTGGGGATTTGTTGAATAAATACAACATTGGATTGGCTGCTATTGAAAATCCGCAATTGGGATTTGAAATACTTGCTAATATAGTGGATTATAACGTAGTGCGCTTATACTCGCTTTCCGAAAATGATTCCGCAACCGTAAAACCGGATGTGATTGCAGACAGAGTTCTGCTTGCTGCAAAAGACCGGAATATTAGAATGTTTTATTTAAACGGTTCGGTAGTTCGTAACCCGGATAACTCTGGAATTACAAATTCACTGGATAATGTATATAAAGCGATTGCGTCTCAGGGTGGTGCCAAGGATAAGTTATCATCTGTGGGTTTTTCAATAGGTGAAGCAAAGCAGTTTGAAAGATCAAGCCCTCCGGGAAATGAATTACTGGAAGCAGTTATATCTTTGGGCGCGATAGCAATCATTGCATTCCTTATAGATGCCTTTTTTCCTGCTTTGCTTTTGCCGGCTTTTTTCCTCCTGCTTATTGGAAGTATTGCGCTTTATTTTTATTCTTCTGCACTCGTTGAGCAAGGACTTGCACTTGGCGCAGGAATCAGCACTTCAACCTTGGCAATGATATGGTCAATGAAGCGTGTGGATAAATACACAAGAAAGTACGAGAAGCTTCCGCAAGGCTTTAGCATAAAAAGACGTTTTGAAATATCTGTTTTTTTGTTTTTTGCGACAACTTTGATTACTTTACTTTCGACTCCCTTTGTAATTGGATTGTTGAGTGAAATTACGTATAATCTGCGTCTTCAGCAGTTTAGAGGAGTAAGTGTGCTCCATTTTGTTCCAATTGCACTCGTTTCGCTTTATACAGTTGCATTTATGAGACGATCGCCGATAATGAATTTACGAAAGATACTGCGATCGCAAATTACGCTTGTGTGGGTTCTGGCAGCATTAGCGATTGGAGCAATTGGCTATTATTATTTGTCCCGCACGGGCAATAGTGGAACGGTTTCTTCACTCGAAATGCTGTTGCGCGGTATGATGGAACAGTTTTTCGGCGTTCGCCCAAGAACCAAGGAGTTTTTAATTGCTCATCCATTATTACTTCTTGGATTCTTTCTGAGTATAAAGTTTCGGGCTGCGCGAGTATTGATCATTATAGGTACGATAGGACAACTTTCAATTATTGATACATTTGCCCATCTACATACGCCTCTCTATATTTCCGGCGTTCGCGTTTTAATAGGGCTGGGTCTAGGGCTAATTGTTGGATTATTTCTCATAGGTATATGGCAATTGGTGGAGAAGCGAATTGTTGAAGGCTACAATAAATGGGTTGGAACGGAGAAATGGAAATGAAGAAATGGATATCTACAATTACCGTGGTCGCTTTAATAGCTCTCATTATTCTACCTGCTCATAGCTATGCAAAAACGTTAAATCAAATCGACAAAGAGTTGGCTCAACTTCAAAAGCAAGCCGAACGTGCTGAAGATAAGCAAGAAGAATCAGAGAAACAAAAACAGGAAGCTCAGCATTATGTAAATAAAAATGAAGAATATTTGCAGCAGGTGTTGGTCGATATGGAGACTGTGGGATTGGAACTGAGTCGCATATCTGCGGATATCGATAAAACGGAAGAGAATTTACGTGACAGTTCGAAAGAATTAGATGAAACCAAGGCGCGAATTGAGGAGCGGCAAGATTGGCTGGAATCGCGGATTCGTCTCATGTACATACAGGGGGGAGTTTCTTATTTGGATGTACTGTTATCGTCAACTAGCCTAGGGAATTTTCTGGAGCGAGTCGATGCGTTACAGGCGATTGCAAATCAAGATCGCATGATGTTGGCTGAAGAGAAGAAGGACAAAGAGTTGATTGAGCAGCAGCAGCAACAACTGGAAGCAGACTATGCTAAAGTAAAGGGACTGTATGCCAATGCTGAATCACGTAAGAATATTTTGGAACAGAAAGAAGAAGAAAAGCAGCAGCTGATTGTAAAATATAATGCTAATCTAGAGGAGTCAGAGGTTATCTCCGAAGAGCAGGAAGCAGTGCTAGTAGGAATTGCAACGAAACGAGCGGCATTAGAGAAAGAAAAAAATAAGCTGAAAGCAAATATGGTTTATACGTTTTCTGTTGATTCTAAAGGGAATAGTGGATCCATGGCGCTCCCGGTTTCCGGTGCTCGTATATCTTCAAACTTTGGCACCAGGGTACATCCGATTACAGGTGTATTGAAGAAGCACAATGGTGTTGACATGGCAGCTCCCGAAGGAACAGATATTAAAGCGGCGGAAGACGGTGTAGTTATCGTTGCGGAATGGTGGGGAGGATATGGAAACACAGTCATTATTGACCATGGGGATAACCTCTGGACCCTGTACCCTCATATCCGTAACAACGGAATAAAAGTAAAAAAAGGACAAATGGTTAAGCGTGGAGAGAAAATCGCTGAGGTCGGCAGCACAGGTAACTCAACAGGACCACACTTGCATTTTGAAGTTCGTATTGACGGTAAGCCGGTAAACCCGATGCCTTATTTGTAATTTTGAATTTAAAGTGTGGTTAAGATTATGTCGAGGTGAATAGAAAATGAAATTTCTGATATATGGAGCAGGGGTAATTGGCAGTATTTTTGCTGGTAAACTGGCAAGCGTGGGGTATAATGTCACTGTTCTTGCTCGAAATCAAAGATATGAAGATATGACTGCAAATGGTATTATCCTGCAGAATGCTTACTCTGATCGTAAAGAAGTATCAAAGGTCAGGGTTATTGATCATCTTGAACCGAGTGATGTCTACGATTATATCCTAGTCATTATGCAAAAGACGCAGGTCAATTCTGTTTTACCTTATCTAGCAAAAAACCAAAGTGAAAATATTGTTTTTGTCGTCAATAACCCACTTGGATATGATGAATGGTTAAAATGCATTGGGCAGAAAAGATTGATGATCGGATTTCCAGCAGCTGGAGGAGAACTCAAAAATGGGGTTGTGAATTATTTTATTGGAAGAGGCATTGCCCGTGCTTTTCAAACTACAACCTTTGGAGAGTTAGACGGCAAAACAACATCTAGATTAACTGCTCTTGTCAAAGCCTTAAATAGAAGTCATATCCCCACTTTAACAAGTTCTAATATGGATGCTTGGCAAAAAACTCATGTTGCATTAGTTACCAGTATTGCAAATGCCCTATATATACATAAATCAAACAATTATGCGCTATCCAAATCCACTAAGGATATTCAGCTTATGATTCAAGGAATTAAAGAAGGTTTTCAAGTCATTGAGGCTTTAGGGTATAAAGTAACCCCTCGTAAGCTACACTATTTTAAATTGCCTGTGGGGTTTTTATCATTTATCTTTAAAATAATCATGAGTACTAAAATTGCAGAAGTTACGATGTCAAAACATACAATTGTTGCTCATAATGAAATGGAACTGTTACAGAAAGAATTTGATGAATTAATAAAAAAATCAAATAGGACAACACCCTATATTGATAAACTGAGAAAGTATATTTAATAGCTAAGCAAACATTATTCACCGTTTGAATTAAGCTTCTTGTTCCCTCAAACCTAGGGGGAGTAGGGAACAAGAAACGTTTCATTAAAAAGATTGCTAGAGCTATCGTGTGTGCCGGCCTTATTTGTGTAATTATTCATGTCTTAAATGTTGCAGAGTCTGTTGGAAAATCTGTTCAACATGTGTGTCATGCAGCGAATAAAAGACGGTCTTACCTTCTTTTCGACGTTTTACAATTCGCATGTTTCTTAAAAGTCTTAGCTGATGGGAGACAGCAGATTGTCCCATATCTATTATTACGCTCAAATCATTCACACATAACTCCCTTTGAAGTAAAGCATCTACAATTTTAATTCTTGTGGGGTCACTGAAAGCTTTAAACCAATCAGCCATCTGAGATACTGTAGTTATATTCATCATTTCTGATTTTACAGAATTAAGATCTTTCTCAAAAGCCAAAGTAGTAACTTTGTCTACCTCATTTGCTGGTCTTTCCATGGTTCACCTTCCTATACCCAAAAACATAGTTTTTAAAATTATAACATGCTTATTAATGAACCTAATATTTTTAAAAAAGCAAGCCGATCCGTTGAGAGCCCTCCAATCTTTTAGTGTTCTGTATTTTAAACTTTAGTATTAGCAACATGCTGAATGATCGTTGACTTGAATTAATAAATAAGCATATAATAAGATTATCACATGAACATATGTTCATACATTACTTTTGTGAAAGGGGATAATTTATTTGGGACAATTAGGTCAATCCAAAGATACGGTAAAACGTGAGTTATTATTAGAAGGATTAGATTGTGCAAACTGTGCATTGAAAATCGAAAATGGCGTAAAAAAAATCCAAGGGGTCTCAGACTGTTCTGTCAATTTCGTAAATAAGACGTTGAGTTTTGAGGCAGATAAAGATCAGAATGAGGAAATTGTATCTGCGGCAACTAAATTAGTTAATAAACTCGAGCCGCATATTGAAGTGAGTATTAAGATGAAAGGCGGCTCTGGGCAAATGCGTGCCAAAGAACAAGCAGGACATAAGCATGCTAGCGATGGGCACGCAGGTCATTCGCATGGCAGTGGCGGACATGAAGGTCATTCGCATGATAGTGACGGGCATGAAGGCCATTCGCATGATGTTGGTAAGGAAAAAATCAGAATAATGTTAATTCGTTTGGCAGTGGGTGCAGTAGTTGCTGGAGTCGGAATGTTAGGTTCATTTTCAGGTTGGTTAGAACTAACTATATTTTTGGTAGCCTATCTCCTCATCGGCGGCGATATTGTGCTTCAAGCTGTTAAGAACATTCTTCGTGGCCAAGTATTTGATGAATACTTCTTAATGTCCGTAGCTACCATTGGCGCATTTGCTATTCAACAATACCCTGAAGGTGTAGCCGTAATGCTCTTTTATCAAGTAGGAGAGCTATTTCAGAGTATTGCCATTAATCGATCCCGTAAATCAATCAGTGCGCTATTGGATATCAGACCCGATTATGCGAACCTAAAAACCGGAAATGATACCAAACGGGTTTCGCCGGAAGAGGTTAACATAGGAGATCATATTGTTGTTAAACCCGGTGAAAAGGTACCATTGGATGGAGTAGTCATTGAAGGAAGCTCAGCGGTAGATACATCAGCACTAACCGGTGAGTCTATGCCTCGGGAAGTGGAAGTAAAGAGTGAGGTTCTGGGCGGTTTCATTAACAAAAACGGAGTTATAACAGTGGAAGTGACTAAGCTGTTTGGGGAATCGACGGTATCCAAAATATTGGAACTTGTCGAAAATGCAAGCAGTAAGAAAGCGCCGACTGAAAAATTTATCTCTAAATTTGCGCGTTACTATACACCGGTTGTTGTTATCGTCGCGTTACTTCTGGCGGTTGTGCCTCCCCTGGTTTTAAGTGGAGCGACCTTTTCTGATTGGATCTACCGGGCGCTTGTCTTCTTGGTCATATCTTGTCCTTGTGCGCTTGTGGTTTCCATTCCACTGGGCTTTTTTGGAGGAATTGGAGCAGCATCCAAGACAGGAATACTGGTCAAGGGCAGCAATTACTTGGAAGCCTTAAACAATGTTAAGTATGTTGTATTTGACAAGACAGGAACACTCACTAAGGGAGCATTTAAAGTTACTAGTATTAACCCTGCCGCAGAATTATCCGAAGATGAACTTCTTGAATATGCTGCTTTCGCAGAACTGCATTCTACTCATCCTATCGCTGAATCCATAAAGGTGGCCTATAGTAAGGAGATCAAGGAAGATCAAATGGACGGATATAATGAAATCTCCGGACATGGGATACAAGTAAATGTTCAAGGGAAAGAGGTCTTAGCAGGTAACATCAAGCTGATGAACAAGTACGGCATTGAAGCGCCCAATGAGTCAGGAACGGTTATTCATGTTGCAATTGAAAAAAAATATGCTGGCTTTATTATCATTTCAGATGAAATAAAGGATGATTCCGCAAAGGCCGTACGTTCATTGAAAGAATTGGGCATTAAGAAAATCGTTATGCTGACAGGGGATGCAAAGGCGGTTGGCGATTCAGTTGGTAAGCAGCTAGGTATAGATGAAGTGCATGCAGAGCTACTTCCACAGCATAAAGTGGAAGAGATTGAGAAGTTGATGCAGAGTAAATCGCCTAAAGAAAAAATAATTTTTGTTGGTGACGGTATTAATGATACTCCAGTGTTAGCTCGGGCAGATGTGGGTATAGCCATGGGTGGATTAGGGTCGGATGCCGCTATAGAAGCAGCTGACATTGTCATTATGACAGATGAACCCTCGAAAATCTCGACAGCTATACGAATTGCTAAGAGAACCAGACGGATTGTTTGGCAGAATATCATCTTTGCTCTGAGTGTAAAGGCTGTATTCTTAATTTTAGGCGCGTTTGGTATCGCCACTATGTGGGAAGCAGTATTTTCAGATGTCGGCGTGACCATGATTGCGGTATTGAATGCCATGCGAGTATTAAACGTGAGTAAGTCTTAGTCAATTTGCAAGGTCAAAGTAAGGACATAGGTAAACAAGGGCAACCTAGAGAGTGTGGATATTGTTCGCAGGGGTAGTAAATGTAGAAGTACACGAGTTAAATAGCTGGATAGAAACATGGAGTGTTCTAAACGCCGACAACGGTTCTTGGAACACTCTTTTCTTTATGCTCAAACTAACTACAAACAGACTGAAAAAGCAACCAAGGATGACAAATATCACATATTTATGACGCATTATTCAGTACATTAAAGCAAAAGGTTTATTATGAGAATCATTATCATTTCGTATGATGAAAGTATTGATTGTACAGTTCAACAGTAGGGGAGGCTTCGGTTGCAAGGTAGATTTTGGCGAACTGGTTTGGCAGTCATTATGCTAATGATGTGATCATTCCAGGTCAAGTTCATGCCGCGGATGACAATTGCCGCAAAGTAGTAGATCAAATATAAGACGCTTTTCAGGAAGCACCGGAGACATACGATAAGGTGACGTCACAGAGACTAAGAATCAGGTCAATAATGCGTATTAGGGACCCTATGAAAGTAAACAGATTGGGAAGGGGCTGAAATATAATATTTCATCGAAGTGAAATGCCATTCTCGAGGTATCCTCTAAGATCGGACGGGCGACTGTAGACAGGACAATGGAACTTTTAGCCGAGATCGATATTGATTTAGAAATAAACTTTGACGATGCCGTGACCCGCTCCTAGTATCGTGGTGATGAGTATAATCACATGCATCATCATCTATTTATGTGCAATATGCGGAAATGTAGAGGAGATAAAGGAAGACTGGTATTGGAAAAACGACTGTAGCAAGACTATGGCTACATAGTGACAGATCATCGTTAATCTGTGAAGGGATTCATCTGACCCGCTTACAATCTGAGTATATATCCACAACGCATAGTTCTTGTAATGTAACTATTCAGGTACTTCCAAAAACATCTATTAATCGCTATAAATCCAGTGGTAAGATTCAAGTAGAATTTTCCAGTAGGGATGAAATGGGCTGAAACGAGAAGAGATATTGGCTGTTTATGAAGCTGGGGGCCGTCCCAAAAGTAGATATTTTACTGACGAGTCAGATTCTCGATCTTCTCAAAAGCTTCAAACATTAAAAAAAGCAGCGATTCTCCCGTTATTGGAGAATCGCTGCTTTTTTTTCTAGGTCTGCCCGTTTCACTAACCTTGTTGAAAGATTCACCGATAGGGTAATAAAAGGTAAGGAAGGAAGAGGTGCTCATGCCTTCAACCAAAAACCGGATTACCCCGGAAAAGAGGATTTATTTCCATAGTGAACTACGGCAATGCCCGCACTGCGGAACGAAACTGAAGCGGCATCATACGGCTTGGCATAAATATGTGAATATGCTTAGCGGAATCTTTGACGTCTGGAATATGGCCTACGCCTGTCCGAACCCGGAGTGCCCGTATCCCGGATCCTATTTTCGATCTGCCGAAGCCGACGCGATTGTGATGAAACACACCTCCTACGGTTTTGACGACCTTGCCCTCGTCGGCGAACTTCGGTTCAAACATCACTACACGCTGTCCGAACTGCACGAGGAATTGAACCGACGGGGAATCGTGACCTCCGAGCGGAATTGTGAACGACTGTACGAACGGTATGTAACGCTGCTTCGTGCGTCGGTCACCGACCACCTTCGAGAAACCTTAGCTGGAGTGGTGCAAGAGCACGGCGGGCTGCTTCTTTCTATGGACGGTGTCCAACCCGAAAAAGGAAACGAAACCCTATACGTAGTACGCGAAGGATTTAGCGGCAGCATCCTCGCTGCACAAAACCTAAAAAGCGGCAGCGCAGAGGAATTGAAACGTTTGCTAGAGCCTGTGGAGCAACTCGGCTTTCCGATTATGGGTCTGCTGAGTGATGGTCAGCATTCGATTCGTCTGGCTATGTCCGGCCTGTGGCCGGAAGTGCCTTACCAATATTGCCAGTACCATTATCTCAAAGATATTGCCAAACCCGTCATGGATCTGGACCGCAAGCTGAAGACGGGGATTAAGAAAAACTTGCGCGGGATTCGCCAATTGGAAAAGCAGATTCAGACGGAGGTTTCTGAAGAAGCTGCCATTGCCAGAGACTATCTGGCTGCGGTGCGCGCCGTCTTGCTCGAAGATGGGAACCCACCCCTAGATCTCCCGGGTGTTCGGGTGTACGAAGAAGCCTTGGCGATTCGGAACTCGCTTCAGCGAAGCGCTAAAAAAGGGGGTTCACTTACAGCCAAAAACTCCTGAAGTTGTTTGAAAAACTGGACGGCTTCCGCTTGCCATACGAAAAAGTGAAGCGCTGGCTAAAGCCTCTTCAAGATGCTGCACATATTTTGAGTGCGCCAGAGCCGCAAACCGCAGACTGCGTTCGTGTGCAAATGCAGTGGTTACGCACCGAATTAAAGCAGAGCTACACTCGAAAAGAAGACACCGAAATGGTCGAGAATTTTGAGCGATATACCACCGGGTTCTGGGACGGCTTGTTTGCGTGTTACGATACGTCATACGTACCAAGGACCAATAATGACCATGAACGATTCTTCCGCCGGACCAAAACACGTCACCGCCGAATGACCGGACTACGCAGTTGGAATCGCTACATCTGGCGCAGTGGAGAATTTGTCATTTGGGTAGATGACGCTTTAAAGCAAGAGAACCTGTTGAAACGGCTGAGCCGTGTAGACTATGAAAGCTACCTCCATGAACGTAAGGGTTGGGAATCTCGACTTCTCGAAGGTACAAAGCGTCTTCGCTTCCGCAGAGACCCTAACCTATATTTAAATCGTCTCGAAAACCGTGTCTGTTTGTTAATCGGGCAGGCCTAGTTTTTTTTTCAGTGTGTATCGTTGGACCAACTCTAAGATCATCCATAATTTTTGTTTTACCATATAGTGGTACAGCCGACATACATGTATCGGCTGTACCACCGGATAAGCACCAATGATCATAGAATGTCGGTTATTATAACGAAAGGCAAAAAGCGGATCAAGGATTTTGAATAAATTTTGTTCGAATGCTGCAGATTGAATAAGTACAGCCGACTGTCGGATCATAGACAATCGGCTGTTTTCTCATAATATCCATCTGGAAGCAAAATGACCATCACAGTTGATGGTCGTTGTCCATATCATTCCACTATTCTTGTTTTGCCGCTAGTAATGCTCTTTGGTAGGTAAATCGAATCACGTGTTCCGATTCATCGGTATAACCCCTTAACATAATATCCCTTGCAACGGGGGCGTAAGTGGATAAATACACTTTTTCCACTTGGGCTTGCCCCACAGTCCAAGGCGGCCTGGAATTACTGGAGAAGTATAGGTTGGCTGAGCTAGGAACTCAAAATACCCCTCAGCACTGAAAAACCTAAAACGGCTACTCTGTCCAGTTTAGGACGGTGCAGCCGTTTTGTTCTTGTAGAAAAGGTGTACATCGTCCGAAGGGCGAATTTATTCAGAAACACTGGCAGAAATACCGTTGTGGGAGCGCTGATGGTCTGTTTATTCTTTATGACCAAAGGGTAGTTCTTCGCAAACCTGCTTCTCTGATGCTTGAGATTTGCCCAGGATGCACACTTGGATACATAACCGCTATTCATCCGTACTCTCCATGGCTTTTGGTACGCACCCTCCCCCTCAGTTATCACCTGTTAGGCATCAAATGATTAGTGTTTGGCGTTAGTGGGATAGGACAAGCCAGAGAAAATTTACAGTTTGTCTTAAGCTTGTAACCGTGAAATCAGCCGTGTCGTTAGCTTTACTTTCCCGGAGAACATGTTATATTAATAGTATAAGTTGCACTGAGGAAATAATTTTGTGCAATGGCAACAACGATTATCATTCTCATTTACCATGCTATCCCGGCTGAGACGGGATAGCATGTGTCATTTTAAGGGCCTTAATAATGGCTCTCATTCTCAGCAGCACATATAACCTCACTGGGAAGGGTGCCAAATATCCCCCACAAACTAATCAGGAGAGTGATTTACAATGCAAGCAAAATCAGAACAAATGCCTAAACAAATGGCGCACCAGGGCAGCGCGCAGCAGCCGCGGGCTCCGAAGCCACGCCGTTTCGATCCGATGGCCATGCTTGGCAATCCTGAAATGCAGGCCGTTCTCGGCAGCGGATTACTTATGCTTATTGCCTGGGTTGTCAGCGGCTGGTCGGAAGTGTTCTCCATCATCCTATATGTCATTTCCTACGCGCTAGGCGGCTGGATCACGGCGAAAGAGGGCGTGGAGACGCTGGTCAAAGAGCATGACCTTGACGTGAACCTACTGATGATTGCCGCCGCACTGGGTGCAGCATCGATCGGCTATTGGAATGAAGGAGCAATGTTGATCTTTATTTTTGCACTGAGTGGAGCGCTGGAAAGCTATACAATGGAACGCAGCAAAAAGGATATTTCATCGCTGATGGCCCTTAAACCGGCCACCGCTGTCCGCATTGAAAAGGGCATTATGAGCGAGGTTGCGATTGACCTTTTGGCAGTGGGAGACCTGCTGCTTGTGCGTCCCGGCGAGCTGATCCCTGCAGATGGCACAATCTACCAGGGGGAATCAGCTGTCAATCAAGCATCCATCACGGGTGAATCTTTGCCTGTCGAGAAAACGGTCGGCAGTGAAGTGTTTGCCGGAACAATTAATGGTGAAGGCCCGCTTTATATAGAGGTAACCAAGTCTGCGGGGAACACGCTTTTTGCCAAGATCATCAAAATGGTCGAAGAGGCGGAAACTGAAGTGCCGGAGTCGCAGCGGTTCATTAAGCGGCTGGAGTCGATTTATGCCCGGGTAGTGGTAGCCGCTACGGTAGCACTGATTGCTCTGCCTCCGTTCTTGCTGGACTGGAGCTGGAGTGCCACATTCTATAAAGCCATGGTATTTCTTGTCGTGGCATCCCCGTGCGCACTGGTCTCTTCCATTATGCCGGCGATGCTGTCGGCAATATCCAAAAGCGCGCGCAAAGGCATCCTGTTCAAGGGCGGCGTCCATTTGGAGAATATGGCGAAGACCTCAGTGGTTGCTTTTGACAAGACAGGAACGTTGACTGAGGGTATTCCGCAAGTGACTGATTTCATCGCCGGAGAAGGGTATGACCGGAATGAGCTGCTGGCGGTTAGTGCTTCGATTGAGAAATTGTCCCGCCATCCGCTGGCGGAAGCAATTGTCCGCCTGGCTGAGGATGAACACCTTGAGCTGCCAGTTATTCAGGAGAGCAAGTCCGTGACCGGCTGGGGGATTGAAGGGCTGATTGACGGACAGCTATGGAGAATTGGCAAATCCAATCTGCTGGATGAACAGAATAACACCGTAGCTGAGGGCGGGGATGAGCAGTGGATTTCGCTGCGTCAACAATTTGAGGGAGAGGGGAAAACTGTATCGCTTATTCTTGCTGGTGAACGTATTGTCGGAATGATTGCACTGCAGGATACGGTGCGTCCGCAGGCGGAAGCAGCGGTGCGCAAGCTGCAGGAGCTGGGCATCAAGGTGGCGATGCTGACCGGCGACCGCGCGGCAACGGCGGAAGTGATTGCCGGGAGAACCGGCGTTGACCTTGTATTTGCAGGTCTTTTGCCCGAGGATAAAGTGACGCATATCAAAGCGCTGCGCGAGCAGTACGGGAATGTGATTATGGTGGGGGATGGCGTGAATGATGCGCCGGCGCTGGCCACGGCAACAGTCGGTATGGGCATGGGTATGAAGGGCAGCGGTGCAGCACTGGAGATTGCCGACGTTGTGCTGATGAATGACAATATTGAAGAGATCGCTTCAACTATTGCATTGGCCCGGCGTTCGCAGCGTATCGTGAAGCAGAATATGGTTTTTGCCGTAACGGTAATAGCGACTATGATTCTCAGCAACTTTATGCAAGGGATTGCTCTTCCTTTTGGTGTCATTGGCCATGAGGGCAGTACGATACTCGTTATCCTCAATGGACTGAGACTTTTACGCTAAAAAAAGCTAAAGCAGCTCATTTCTCAGTCCTTTCGAAAATTTGATTTCTTGAAATTGAATTGTTCACAAAATGAGTGCGATTTCCCTGGCTTTCCCGAAGGTATTATGGGTCCTGACCTGATGGAAAATATGCGCAAGCAGGCTGAACTTTTTGGCGCCAAGTTTGTTACAGGGAGGCTTCCTATCCACCCTAAAAAACATTCCCTTCCAGTGTCCGAAAGTATTCAGTCCGTGTTTAAAGGGAATGTTGCACTTCCCATTTAATTTTTTCCCTAAGGGGTGCGCTGCACCCCTTATTTTCGTTGACTTTAAGATGGGCACCTGAATAGTTACGTGAAAACAATAAAACAGGTAGACGAATTAATAGAAATAGCACGTGATCGGTTCAATTTACACTGACGACCTCCCTGAGAGCATACGAACCCAGATCCTGAAGCTTGATCGTAGAATGTCTTTTCGAAGGATGACATACTTACACACGCGACGATCTTCTGGGTCAATAACGCCATCGAAACCTCGATGCGCGTCTATGCGAACGCTGACCGTTACCCGTGGACGTCTGATTATGATCGCTGGCCGGTCGTAGAAGCGCCCACCGGGAACTTTTTTTGAGCTGGTTAATTATCGTAATAATCTCATACTTCATACTGTGACCTCTCGGTAAATTACTGAAAGCCAGTTTTCATGTCCCCTTACACAATAGGAGAATCATCTTTTAAAAGATTTTTTCGTAACTTATCAATAGAAGGGGTAGCCACATTACTCTTTTTGATTAGCATATCAAATTCTTCCTGAAGGCAGATCATCTCGGGTTTTGCTGCGGCTGTATGCTTTGCCATGGCTGTTTCAGCAAACTTTGTGCCCATGATAATTTTAATAATTGGGGCAATCATAAAAACGGAAATTTTTAAATAGTGAAGTTTTGAAGGTGTGATTTTAATGCCTAATTTAGTTAACACAGCAAAGCCTTCTTTTATCCCCAGAACCATCAATTTAATATCTGCATATGATTTTGCCAAAGCAAAATTATTACTATTATGTTTATAAAGGGCGTTACCGATACTTGTAACCATTGCCACATGCGTTTTCTGCCACATATCCATGTTACTAGTTACAACTGAAGAAATACCGGCACTGTTAAAAATATCTACTATTTTTTGTAGCCTTTTGGTTTTTTGGCCACTGTATTCTGAAAAAGTAGTGGTCTGAAAAGCACGCATGAATCCCTTGCCGATAAAGTAATGTACCCGGCCGTCTACACGCCGGACGGAAATCCTAGCATCAGGCGGTCACTACCCACTGCATGAACCCATTCGTCATAACCAGATGCCGTATTGACTACAAAGACAATATTTTTTGATATATTTTGAGAAAGTATCGGCAATACACTGCCTATCTGTGTTTTTTGCATTACTACGATTATGTAATCGAAAATATTGTCTGGCAACATATGTTCAATCAAATTTACCTTTGCAATTCCTTCTCGGTTGTTGCCTGGATTCACGAGAATCACCCCGTTTTTTTTCAGGTCAACAAGTCTTGTCCCCCTTGCAAGGACAGTGATATCATATCCTGACAACGCAAGTCTCCCAGCAAAAATACTCCCGATTGTGCCTGCACCATAAATAAGAATTTTCAAGTGATCTCTACTCATCGAATAAATAGAAATAGAAATAGTATGTAGTCCGTTCACGTCCATTCTAAACTTTTTTAAGGTAAAAATAAATTCACGGAAAGGAGATATTTCCCAAATGAGCAGCATGGCTTACCGATTTCTTTTTTCAGATTTATATTTTTTTATGGATTGAGCTGAAATCCGTTGGTAAGTTTTTCTTGGTTTTTTCCAACACATAATGTATTATATAATATATGAATGGTTGATCATGTGTTCACTTTATAGGAGGGATCAATATGCAGATAACTGATATTATTTCTATGGTATTACTAATTATTTTTGGCACAGGATACATTCTCAAACTGGTATTGTTGAAGCAAAGAGAGAAAATTAATGCTAATGTATTGGCAAAAGGAAATAAGGATTTTTCAATTTATAGTGCTGAAATGTTTGTTAGAGTATCCAGTTCATTGTGGCTGCTGGCCTGGGTATCAGAGATTATATTTCATCATCAAATATCCTCTGTTATTGGTTTCTTGTTTATTAATATCTATACAGCATATATAGGCATAATGATAACAGCTGTAGGAGTAGGGATATTTATTTGGGCAACCATTGTTATGAAAAGCTCTTGGAGAGTAGGTATAGATAAAACCACAAAGACAACGCTTGTAACTGATGGTATCTACAATTTCAGCAGAAATCCTGCTTTTGTAGGTTTTAACTTGATGTTTATTGGTCTATTCGCTACCTATGCTAACCTCTTTACCTTAATTGTATTGGTTATCAATCTACTTGCCTTTCACTTATTAATATTGCAAGAGGAAAAGCATCTGTTTTCTATGTTTGGTGATGAGTATGAGAGATATACAAGAAAGGTTCCAAGATACTTTTTGATATTTTACTGGACAGTGAAAAGTTCTAATCACTAAGAAGCCAGGGAATCAGCATGGTAATCAGCGAATTCCTACTTGGCTTGAATTATTTTGGTTATGGATAAATGCGGGTTACGAGCAAACAAGCGAAAAATAGATTTGCGTAAATAAGCCATAGCCGTCGCTTCGGAAACAATGGCCTTGGAAGGGGTTCTCAGGTATCGGAAAAACAGGCCGGGAACAAGGAACGAATAACGCACGGCGACCAGTTGCAACAGGCCCATGGCGATGCAGCTGCACATGACGTAGCCTTCAATGGCCTTGACCGTCAACCGGATGTTTTCCTTGTCCTTCTCATCGGTTACGTGCTCCAGTCGATGGGGTTCTCCCTTCTTCAAATAACGCTTCAGCTTCGGCATGGATTTGCTCCAGAATTGGTAGCTGAATCCACCGATCACCTGTTTCATTTCGCGGAAGGTGCATTCGATCTTGAAGCGGTACCCATACAAGCGGATGCTAAAGGTAGTAATATCGGTCCCAAGTGCGTCAGCGACCTGTTGCATGGAGGGATTGTGGCTTCGATCAATTTCATACAGGAGATGGCTTTAGGTCGCAGAGAGATCACATCCACCTATGCTGCAGCAATCCTTATTGAGCAAACCTAAACGCCGGGTCATGATTTGGAATAATTCTCGTGGAGTTTCCATTATTTTCACCTAAAAATACATTCATTCCAAGCGATTTTTTAGCGATCTATTAAGCTTTGGACTAATAACCACGGCTATATCGTTAACACCGGAGCTTATCCTACTTCTGGTCTAACATTGCCGATTTGTGATTTACTTTTAGTAGATTCGATACTTGAAGCGTAGGCAGTCCTCCAATCATAGTGATCATTAAGGTTGATCTTAAGTAGAAATGCAGGCAGTACGTCTAAACTGCATGTATCTTTACAGACAAAACCTTTTAAAATTATGGATATGGAAGTCTACATCGATCAGTTCGATATTGAAAGAATAATACGGTGTTATCCCTAGAAAAAACTGAACTCTATAAACTCATCAAACTTCTGCAGCATGAATCCAGATATGTTTCTCTAGATTATCTGGAGAATATTTGTATTTTGATTTGCAGATTTCAAGCCTCACCATTTGGGAGCATCTTTTTAAGCTGCACAAGAAGCTAACAGCTTTCAAGGAGTAATGGAGATCAAACACTTAAGAAAATGAGGCCATCGCAATTTTACAAAGCGATAACATAAAGTGTGATTTGTATATAATGATCTAATTATATGATGATATATAAATAGAAAGGGGCCTGAGAAGATGGAAAAACCTATTCGTCTGTATTTCCTCTGTATCCAGAATCGTTGCCGCAGTCAGATTGCCGAGGCTTTTGCCAGACATTACGGTGGTGACCATGTGATCGCTGAAAGTGCTGGACTTGAATCCGGAGAGATTCATCCTTATACCATTGAAGTTATGAAAGAAGTAGGGATTGATATTTCAGGCAAAAGCTCTAAAACGATTGATATGAAAACATTTATGCAATCGAAAGTCATTATTAAGTTATGTGAACAAGTAAACGAAAGGTGTCCGATTGTTCCCTTTGCCATAAGGAATGTACAATGGGATATTACTGATCCATTAACCCATGAGGGCCATCTGGAAGACGTGAGGGCTGCACGTGACGAAATCCAACTAAAGGTGATTGGATTATTGAAGGAAATGAAAGTACCTGTTAACGAATAAAAACAACATCTTGTGGGATATTGGGTTTAGTATCACCGTTATTGGTATTGCTTATTGGTCATATTCTTTGTTTACAGGAGGAATAACAATGAATGAGCCTTTAGTGATTTTATTTCTTTGTACAGGTAATTCTTGCCGAAGCCAGATGGCTGAAGGATTTGCCCGATATTACAACACGCTTTATAAAGGTGATTGCGAATTTTACAGTGCAGGACTCGAAGCGCATGGGTTAAATCCACGAGCTGTACAGGTAATGGAGGAAGCTGGAGTAAGCATTTCACACCATACTTCGGATTTCGTTTCTCTTTCTCTGATCGCTCGGTCCGACATCATCATTACCTTATGTGGCCATGCAGATGAGCATTGCCCGGTATTGCCTCCAAGAGTGAAAAAGGTACATTGGGGATTTGAAGATCCAGCAAAAACCACGGGGTCCGAAGATGAAATACTGAGTAAATTTCGTGAGGTTCGAGATTTAATTAATATCAAGATGAAATGGTTTATTGAAGGATTGTCAAAGTCCGATCGTTTTGAATTTAAAGGCGTTCTTCAATAAGTTTATGTATTTATAGAAGTAGCCTTTCTTGATTTTAAACGAAATGAACTTTAATATATGATTATATATTTATGTATCATTTTGTTCGTATTCTTGAGAGGATTGTGTATATGTTCAATATGGAAATGGCTGAAAAACTGAAATTACTGGGTGACAAAACTAGACTCACTATAATGGGACTGTTAAAAGATAAAGAGTGGTGTGTCTGTGATTTAGTGGAGATTTTGAATATGTCTCAACCCAATGTGAGCCAACATTTAAGAAAATTAAAGGCACAAGGACTGGTCAAGGAAACAAGACGTGCGCAGTGGGTTTATTACTCCTTGGATATAGACACTGAACCCTATATTCAAACCATTCTGAATGCATTGCCGGATACCCAAACGTTATTATCCTTATTAAAGGGAGATTATACAGAATGTGCTTGCGATTGAGGATTAAATAGGAGAGAGCAAAGGCATATTCTCACTTGTTTATATAAGCGTATAGTTATATAATGATGGAGTGAAAGGGGGAGTGAAGATGATTTTTAATTTGGATGAGTTGGATGAAGTATCGCAGACATTAAAGCTACTGGGAGATAAAACCAGGCTGACAATGATGAAGCTTCTGGAAAAGCAAGAATGCTGTGTATGCGAACTCGTTGAGATTTTTAAGACAAGTCAACCATCAGTAAGCCAGCATTTGCGGAAATTGAAAGATGCAGGCCTAGTCAAAGAGAACCGGAAAGGGCAGTGGATTTTTTACTCGGTCAATCCAAACAGCCTTCAGCATGAATTGATTCAAAATCTGATTGCCTTCGTTCCTTCACAAGATCATGAACTGGATGAGCTCGATAAGAAAGGCTTAAGAATCTCATGTAATTAAATGGAGGTTAGAGGATTGGTTTCGGTACTTTTAGCAAGTATTATTTTTGTCGTAACCTTAATATTTGTAATTTGGCAGCCTAAAAATCTGTCTATTGGATGGTCGGCCTGCGGTGGAGCGATTCTTGCTTTGCTTGTAGGTGTAGTCAGTTTTAACGATGTTCTTGACGTTACCTTGATTGTATGGAATGCCACACTGGCATTTGTTGCGATCATTCTGATTTCCTTAATCCTCGATAAAATTGGTTTCTTCGAATGGGCTGCCTTACATATGGCCAGAGCTGCCAGTGGGAATGGGACCCGGATGTTTATCTATGTCACTATTCTTGGAGCAGTGGTGGCAGCTTTTTTTGCCAACGATGGTGCTGCGCTCATTCTGACTCCGATTGTGCTAGCTATGGTCCGAGCACTGAATTTTGATGAAAAAAAGGTCTTCCCATTCATCATTGCCAGCGGGTTCATTGCAGATACCACTTCATTGCCGCTAGTTGTCAGTAATCTCGTCAATATTGTATCTGCAGACTTTTTCGGGGTTACGTTCATGGAATACGCAGGGCATATGATTATGCCTACCTTATTTTCTTTGGGAGCAAGTATCCTGGTTCTGTACCTATTTTTCCGTAAGAGCATCCCAAGAAAGTTTGATAGCTCTCAGCTCAAAAATCCACATGAAGCCATCAAAGACAAAAAGATGTTCAACCTATCTTGGTGGGTACTTGCAGTTCTGTTAGTTGGGTACTTCGTCAGTGAATTCCTCAACATTCCAGTTTCTGTGGTTGCCGGGATTATCGCAATCTTTTTCTTGGTTATGGCTAGAAAAAGTCCCTCTGTGCAGACCATGGAAGTTGTGAAGGGAGCACCTTGGGCGGTTGTATTCTTCTCTATCGGGATGTATGTCGTTGTGTACGGACTGCGCAATGCCGGTCTGACGGACGTGCTTGCCGATGTGATCCAAGCTGTTGCCAATCAAGGGCTATTTGCTGCGACGATAGGAATGGGCTTTATAGCCGCCATTATTTCATCGGTGATGAATAATATGCCAACCGTTATGATTGATGCCTTGGCCATTGATGCTACGCATACCTCGGGACTGATTAAGGAAGCCTTAATTTATGCGAATGTCATCGGTTCTGATTTGGGACCGAAGATCACACCGATTGGTTCACTGGCTACCTTGCTGTGGCTGCATGTGCTTTCAACTAAAGGTGTGAAGATATCTTGGGGAACGTATTTCAAAACAGGTATTATTTTGACGATTCCTACACTGTTCATCACGCTAATAGGCTTATATATACGTTTGTCCCTATTTTAAAGTCAAAGGAGATTAAGACTCATGGATAAGAAAACCATTTACTTTTTGTGTACAGGAAACTCCTGCCGGAGCCAGATGGCTGAGGGTTGGGCGAAGAAATACCTAAGTGACGAGTGGAATGTATACAGCGCTGGTATTGAGGCCCACGGTCTAAATCCAAAAGCCGTTCAAGCGATGAATGAAGTAGGCATTGATATTTCGGGTCAAACTTCGGATATTATAGATCCTCAGCTGTTGAATAATGCAGACCTCGTCATTACATTATGTGGAGACGCTGCAGATAAATGTCCAATAACTCCACCACAAGTAAAACGTGAACACTGGGGTTTTGATGATCCGGCCAAAGCACAAGGAACAGATGAAGAAAAATGGGCCGTATTCCAGCGGGTTCGTGATCAAGTGGGCGACCGTATCAAACAATTTGCTGAAACTGGCGAATAATTAAGCTTAACAGCCGGGATCTCTTCCCGGCTGTATTTCTCAGTAAAGGAGAACTCAGTTCATGAAAACCATTGAAATTTACGATCCGGCGATGTGCTGCTCTACAGGAGTATGCGGACCTGTCGTTGATCCTGAATTAATCCGTATGTCCGCTGTGGTTCATAATCTGAAGAAGCAAGAAGTGAATGTATCCCGATTTAATTTGTCCAGTGAGCCGGATGCCTTTGTTTCGAATGCTGAAGTCAGACAATTGTTGACTGATGAAGGTCCGGAAGTGTTGCCTATTATTTTTGTGGATGGAAAAGTGGCTAAGAAACAGAGCTACCCTACCAATGAAGAGTTAGAGCTGTGGACAGGAATCGCCGCATCTGAACTGATTGCCAAGCCTCGAATTCGCCTTGAAATAAAGACGAAGTCACTATAAAGGAAAGAAGGCGTAACATGTCCACTCTGTTTGATCCACTTACAATGTTGCGTACACCCTACCTGTTCTTTACAGGCAAAGGCGGAGTAGGTAAAACCTCAACAGCCTGTGCAGCGGCAGTAGTACTGGCCGACTCAGGGAAACGTGTTCTGCTTGTAAGCACCGATCCAGCCTCCAATCTCCAGGATGTTTTTGGCATTGAGCTTTCCAACCATCCGACTCTCATTGAAAGTGTTCCTAATCTATTTGCAGCCAACTTAGATCCAGAGACCGCCGCCGAAGAGTATAAGGTGAAAGTGGTAGCACCTTACCGAGGAGTCTTGCCGGATTCGGTGGTCGCTTCCATGGAAGAACAGTTATCAGGGGCGTGTACGGTAGAGATTGCAGCATTTGATGAATTTACGACACTCCTGACCAATGACCAATTGAAGTCTCAGTTCGATCATATTCTGTTTGACACCGCACCAACAGGACACACCCTGCGCCTCTTACAGCTTCCTTCGGCTTGGAGTGGGTTCCTGGATGAAAGTACGCATGGAGCTTCGTGTCTGGGCCCCTTGGCGGGGCTTGAGGCCAAAAAATCACTATACCATCAGGCGGTTCAATCCTTGTCAGATGGTACTCAAACGACTCTGATTCTGGTCTCACGTCCGGAGCAATCGCCGTTAATGGAAGCCGCACGCGCATCTTCTGAACTGAAAGGTACTGGGATTGAAAATCAACTGCTCGTGATTAATGGGATTCTTACTTCCTATTTCAACGAAGATGCGGTAGCCAAGGGTTTTGTTGATCGGCAACAGAAGGCGTTAACGCAAATGCCTGTCGAACTTCAGGCTTTGGAAAGCTACCATATCCCCTTAGCTCCATTTAATGTGACGGGATTAGAAAACTTGCGTGCATTTTTCGTTCCCGTTCAAGCGAATGCTGATCATTTACTCCCAGTAGAAATGGACGCTGCAATCCCATCACTTGAATCTTTAATTTCGGATGTAGAGACCGATGGGATTCGAGTGATCTTTACCATGGGTAAAGGTGGCGTGGGCAAAACTACCGTAGCATCCGCTATTGCTGTTGGGCTGGCCGAACGAGGACACCGGGTCCATCTCAGTACAACAGATCCGGCAGCTCATCTGGAGTATGTTTTTGGTGACAATTGTGATCAAATTACCGTTAGCCGAGTTGACCCGAAGGTGGAGCTTGAAAAATATCAGCAAGAAGTAATCAACCAAAATGCGGGTTCCCTCGATGAGGAGGGTCTTGCCTTTTTGGAAGAGGATTTAAGATCACCATGTACCGAGGAAATTGCTGTTTTTCGTGCTTTTGCCGATTTGGTAGAGCGTTCGGAAGAAGAGATTGTCGTTATTGATACAGCGCCGACTGGACATACCTTGCTATTGCTGGATGCAACTCAGGAATATCATAAAGAAATCGTCCGTTCCTCCGGCACCGTTCCAGATTCCGTACAGCATTTATTGCCTAGACTACGTGATCCGAAAGAGACGAGCGTCGTCATTGTCACGTTAGCGGAGGCTACTCCAGTTTATGAAGCCTCACGTCTCGAAAAGGATCTGAAGCGTGCAGGGATTCCTACAAAATGGTGGGCGATCAATCAGAGCTTTGCTGCTGCAGGAACAACTGATCCTGTGCTTAGCGGGCGAGCTCATGCCGAACTAGAATGGATTCAAAAGGTACTTCACAAGGCTGAGGGGCATGCCATAATTATTCCTTGGGAGCCAGATGAAGTGACGGGATATGAGCAACTCAAAGGGCTTTCGGCAAGTATTTTGAAATAGAAAGAGTGAGATCAATGATCATTACGGATGAAGCTAAAACATTTATTGAGAACATGATGAAGGAAGCGGGAGTCTCCACTTTGCGGTTTGGTCATAGTGATGCAGGCTGCTGCGGACCCAGTTACGAATTGTCGCTTGAGAAGCCGCAACCAGACGATACCGTGACTCAGATTAATGGCGTTGAGGTTGCGGTTGATGCCCGGGTGGCTGATCAGATCAGCGGACTTACACTGGATTTTGTGCAAGACGAACAAGGTGCTGGACTAACTATAAGTGGCGGAAGTAACTGCTGCTAGAGACATAGGAGAGAACTATAATGGTAAATTATCATGAACTGATTCCAGGCAAAGTATACATCGGCGGGGAGAATGCACTATTTGAAGCCCTTCAGGAGCAGGAGATTTCCGATGTGTTTGACTTAAGAGATACCGGTACTGAGGCAGAAGGCTTTCCTGCTAAGGTAACCCGTCATCATTTCCCGATTGTGGAAGATGAGAGCGGCCAGGAAGGTTCAGTTCAAGCAGCCATTCAGGCGGTTACAGCAGCAGTAAATAGCGGGAAGACAGTGTATTTCCATTGCGCTGGCGGCCGTAATCGTACAGGCACCGTAGCCACAGGGCTTTTGATGGAACTGGGCTTGGCTTCTACGGTGGATGAGGCCGAAGCGTTGGCCAAAGAGAAGCGTCCGGATATCAATATCAAGCAGGAAATGCGCGATATGCTGAAGGAGTTTTATCCTTTAACTAGGATTTAATATGCATCGTGTTAATGAAGGGATTGTTTCCTTAGAGGGAAATAGTCCCTTTTTTGCATGTCGCCATTCGTAGCTGTAATGGTCATTGAAGAGAATGGAAGACCGATCTAAAAAAAGATTGAAATCCAAAATTAGGTAGTTTACTGTTGAGGTGAAGAACGAATGTATGGGAGGAATAGAAATGAGCGAGCAGCAGCCTACGATAGAACCGTTGAATCAAGGGCGTCCACGACTGAAGCAATTGATCATTCAGAATTTTCGCGGAATAGGCAATCATCCAGTCACAATTGAACTGGACAAGATTGTCGTTTTAGTAGGGCCAAACAATGTTGGTAAAAGCTCCATTCTTCGGGCCTATGAGGTAGCAATGTCCGAGGGCTCCAATGAGGCTAATTTGCTGCAGGATGACTTTCCAGGTGGTGTGGTACACCACGAGTCTCTCCCCATGATCGAGCTTCATACGGTTGTTCAGGATCATGCTCCTGGAGCGAGATGGATACATACGGATTCACTTACTCAAGAAAAGGTGGTCAAGGAGAGATGGACGTGGGCTGCTCCAGGTGCACCCAAGCGTCAAGGCTTCGATGTAGAAAAAAACATTTGGGCAGAAGATGCGGTTCCATGGGGTGCACCCAATGTCGCCAACTATAATCGACCAAAGCCACATCGAGTCGATGCTTTTTCAGATCCTAAAGTGCAAGCGGATGTTATCGTCAAACTGCTGAGCAATGTCATTAAAGAGAGAGTAAAGGATGTTCAAGAAGAGGCGGGGGAATCTCAATACAAACATTTGCTTCGTACGATCGCAACATTAAGACAGCAAGTAATCAGTGAATCCATCGGGCATATCGAAAAAATTGAACTACAGGTTTCGGAGCTACTCAGTGAAGTATTCCCCGGATACGTAGTTAAATTTGATCCTCGGGCAGAAGAGGAAGCGGAGAGTGACCTTAATCTATTTCAAAAAGTAAATAACGCACAGCTAAAGATGGGACATGGTGAAAATGGTCATTTAACCACACTGGATCGTCAAGGAAGCGGTGCAAGACGTACCTTATTGTGGAGTGCCTTACGAATGATTGCAGAGACAAATGTGAATAAAGGGGCTAAGAAAGGGGCGAAAAAAGAAGCAATAGAAGGTGAGGAGAATCGACCTCATGTCCTTCTTTTGGACGAGCCGGAGCTATGCCTTCATCCAAACGCCGTAAGAGAGGCTTGCCGGGTATTATACGATTTACCGAATACGGGAAATTGGCAAGTGATTGTCACGACACACTCTCCTGCTTTTATTGATGTCTCTCGCGATAACACAACCATTATAAGAGTAGAACAGATTAATGGACACATTTCCGGGACAACGGTATTTCGTCCGGAAAGAGTCAAATTAGATGATGAAGACCGCTCCCTATTAAAGCTAATGAACATTTTTGATCCTTATGTTGCCGAATTTTTCTTTGGTGGACGCTGCATTATCGTTGAAGGCGACACGGAGTATACGGCGTTTAAGCACATCATGGCAACAAAGCCGGGAATATATAAGGATGTACATATTATTAGAGCGAGAGGAAAAGCGACCATTATTTCATTAGTCAAAATTCTAAATCATTTCGGTTCTCGTTACTCTGTCCTGCATGATAGTGATACGCCGACAACCCTTAGAAAGGGAAAAACGATAAAAAATCCGGCATGGGCACATAATGAAAAAATATATGCAGCGATACAGGATCGACCGCATACTTCAAATGTTCGACTACTAGCCTCACTGGGGAATTTTGAGAAAGCGTATTTTGGGGAGGAAGTAAGTAGTGAGAAACCCTACAACGCAATTATTCATTTGCAACACGATGAGCAACGATTCGAAAAGGTGGAACAACTGCTGGATGCTCTTCTGGATCATAGTAAAGTTCCGCCTGAAGGTGCGCTTGAATGGACAAGCATTGCTCAGTTAGAGGAGATGGTTGCTGTGCAGGCCAGTAAGGAATTAGTAGCTGCAGGTACTGAAGATACGATAGACGAGGTGCTTTGAGCGTGTAGAAGGTATAAAATAACTCCCGATTTATAGGACTGTGCGACAAAAGTACAGTCCTATAAACTTGGAATTGGAGCTTGATAATCCGTTCTTTACGTATTAGATGAATTCAGGTAACGCCGATATACTTGATAATTCTTGTTGCCTCCAGACAGGTTATAAACCTTCTCAAAGCCCAAGCTAATCAGAATATTCTGGGCTGCATTCCCGGTTGTTCCTTTGTTGCAATAGGTGACAGTACGTTTCTTTGGATCCAAGGTAGAAGCCTTCTCACGCAGGTCTTTAAGCGAAATATGCTGTGCTCCTTGGACATGACTGGCTTCATATTGCTTTCTCGAACGCGTGTCGATAATTTGATAATCGTCTTCTTTACCCACCAGCTCTGCCGGAGAAAGGAGAGGACGATTGCGGCGGATCGCGTTATGAAGGGCCATCCCTGTGTACATAACAGGGTCTTTCGTGGTTGAGAAAGGAGGCGCATAGGCCAGATCTAGATGAAAGAGGTCCTCAACTTTTGCTTTGAAATGTAAAGCGGTAGCCAGAACATCCAAGCGTTTATCCACGCCTTCACTACCGATGGCTTGAGCTCCTAATAGAATGCCGCTCTTTCGGTCAGCTACGGCTTTAATAAGCAATTCTTTTCCGTTTAAATATTCAGCTCTGGCTGGTTTGAGGTTGTAAAGGACTTCAACGTCAAAACCTTCTTTTCGTGCAGCCTGTTCGGTTAGACCGGTAGTGCCGACAGCCAATTCGAACACACGGAAAATGCCGGTTCCCAATACGCCATGGAATTCCAGATCTCCTCCTGTGATCACGTCGCCGGCGATCCGGCCCATTTTGTTAGCCGTAGAGCCTAACGGATGGTAGAAGGGCTTTCCGGTAATGGACAAGTAACTTTCTGCAACATCGCCAACAGCATAAATGTTCTCATGGCTGGTTCGCATATGTTTATCCACCTGAATGGCACCGGTTGGTCCTAGCTGTAAACCGGCTTGTTGAGCGAGAGTTACGTTAGGACGAACTCCCGTTGCCAAGATGACGATATCCGCATCAAAGCGATGTCCATTTTTCGTTTCAACGGCATGGACTAGATGTCTGTCATCTTGGTGAATAGCTGTGACTTCTTCGTTCGTATAGACCTCGACCCCGTTTAACTGTAAATGTTCCTGGACACGGAAAGATATTTCTGGATCGAAGGACGACATGATATGGCTTCCACGCTGTACAATGATCGATTTAATACCCCTATGGGTGAATTGCTCTGCAATCTCCATCCCGATATAGCCTCCACCGATAATAACCGCTTGCTTCGGATCGGCTTCTTGAATGAACGCATCGATATGCCGGGTGTCTTCCATGGTCCGTACCGGGAAGATATTCTTCATTTGCGAATCGACATAGCCGGGGATCGTAACATTGGCCCCTGTAGCCAGCACAAGCTTATCGAAGGTTTCTTCAACCTCGGCACCATTGCTTAAATCGGTCACACAGATGGTCTGGTTCACCGGATCGATTGCAGTGACCTCGTGGTTGATGTTCATCTTGACGTTGTAGCGAGCTTCAAACCACTTTTTATCTCGAGGAATCAACTCTGACAGATCATCGACTTCATTCCCTAAATAATAAGGTATCCCGCAGATGGAGTAAGAAATATCCGGACCTTTTTCATATACAATAATTTCGGCCGATTCATCATTCCGCCGGGCTTTGGCAGCTACAGAGGTTCCTGCAGCTACAGAGCCTACAATTATAATCTTCAAATTAAGTCCTCCTTGTATTCTTTCATATAGTTATATTAGCATTAGCTTATATAAAAATAAACTAGAGTTTTGCTCGTACATTCAGTAGGGGACTATACAGAAAAATTCGGCAGAGGGTAATCGTTTGGAGTAGTCCAGGGAGGACATGAAAATAGCTAAGAACTACCTCACTTGGATCCTTAGCTACTTCATCCTTTTGCTTGCAAGTGACTATCCCAGTTTTTCATTAGGGGTCTCGCGTTTACGTTCCTTCGGGGCTACCACCTTATTTTTTCCTTTATTCATTCTGACACTCTCCTGAAGCGCCTCTAAAAGATCAACAACAACATCTGATTCTTGCGTGGGCTTTAATACAATGTTCTGGCCGGCAATTTTAGATTGAATAGCCGCTAGCAATCGTTCTTGCTCTGGATTGGTATATGAAGTTAAATCCGATGTTCCTGTCAGCCCTTTGACGATTTGTAAGGCTAACTTCAGCTGATTGGGATCTACAGAAATGGTGCTAGTGAGGTTGGGGACGTTCTCTACGGGCCGAATTTCATTCGCGTAGTGCATGGTAGCCAGTTGAATGCAAGTTCCATTTATCGGCTTCAGAATACATAATTTCGTGTTCGCACGAAACGTAAACTTGGCGATTGCGAGTCTCTTCGATGTCTCAAGAGCCTTGAGCAGTAAATAGTAGGCATTACTCCCAAGTTGATCGGGTCCGAGAAAATATACCTTCTGCGTGAACATTAAATCGACTTGTTCTTCCTTCATGAAATCGATAATCCGTATCTGCTTGCTAACGTCTTCTTGAATCTGATCGAGCTCTTCTTTTTCAAAGGTTACATATTGATTCGTATCCAGTGGATAGCCTTTTATGAGTTCTTCAGACTCGACGGATCGTTGACAAGTTGAGCAATATCGCTGGTTTTTAATTGCACCATGGCAGCTTTTATGGAGTAGGTTGAGAGAGATTTCTTTCTCCTCTGTGGCGGCGTAAAGTTTCACCGGGATGTGAACTAATCCAAAACCGATAGCGCCTTTCCATATGGTATGCATGGGAACACCTCCTAAAGTTTATATTAAAAAGTCATTCCCATATCAAACATAAATAAACCGCACCTCCAATCAAAGGAGTGCGGTTTATTTATGACATATGATCGGTTTATTTTTCAAAAAACTCATCTAGCATGACTTGGACCTTTCGAAGATCTCTTTTTTTTAAGGAAACTAAGGTTTGGAAGATTTGATTCAACAATTCGTCCTTTTCATTTAAAGCGGACTGTTGATATTTCGTATACATAAACAAATCCATAATCTGAACATCAAGAGCATCGGCGATCTTCAGTAGATTCACTAACGTAATGTTTTTCTCTGCTCGCTCAACGCCACCAATATAAGAAAAATGAAAGCCAGCTTTCTCAGCAAGTTGCTCTTGAGACAATCCTTTTTGCTTTCTAAGATCGCGGATTCTTTGACCTATTTTTTTTAGTGCTGAAATTTCCATTATCACACCTCTAATTGTAAGTGTAAACAATGGAGCAAAGGTGATACACGCATGTATACATATCACTTTAGTTATTTGATATGTATACGTATCATTTTGAAGTAAATGGTAATAGTGATTATTGAGGTGATTGAATTGGCAAATACTGAGTATCCATACTCTTTAGGACTTGCTACTGTTACGCCATTTGGTTTGAAATTTAAGGAACAATTTTACTCGAACACAAACATGATAAAACATGGATGGTTTGAACTAGCAGAGCAAGATGAGGGATGGCAAATTCCAATATTTTACGATCCTAAGGATGTATCTAGAATCATGTTAATTGATATTGATTCTATAAGGAATGCTTTCCCAATAGAAGTTGTGAGCCGAAAGATAGACCCAGAGATGAAGGAACTCTATTTTTCAGCTATTGAGTCTTTGAAGAAACGAATACGACAAAACAAAAACAAATTATAAAAACCTATGGTATTAGATCATGAACAGAAACATCTAGTGATTCTGCGATCTGATATAGATAATGGATTCGAATAAGATGGCGCCCGGCTTCTATATTGGTTATAGAAGGCCTTGAGATATGAACTAGTGCAGCTAGATCTTCTTGAGTCATGCATCGTTCTTCTCTTTTTCTTTTAATACGTTCACCTATGATTTTATAATAAATAAACTCGTTCATGAAATTACTCCTCTCTTAATCTATTAAGAATAGTATTACCAATAAGAGAGAAAATTAGTATTTTTGAAGCAAAGAATAAAATATTGTTTAAAATCTGAACATTCGGAAATAAAGAATGCCAAGAAGCAAAGAGACTCTAATAGTTGATTGTTTTTTTTATAAAATTGAGTGGATGTGATTCTGTATGGATAATACCTTGATTCCATATACCCCCATCGTCATGCCGAGAAGCAAGAAATATGGTAACAATTACTGGTGTATGATGGGGCCCAAAGTTGGCTGCCGGGATGTCATCTTATATAGCGACTTAGAATACGATCACTGGGTTACCATTGAAACAGATCCTAAGGTAAAAACATATTGTGAACAACCACTGGAGATTATTTATGTTTTGAATGGCAAACAGCATCGGACCATTTTTGATATGTATATCCTTCATGAAGTTGGGTCTGAGCTTTTTGTGGAAATTAAATATGAGAAAGAACTTCATCCGAGTAATCGGAACTATGACCGTGTCATGAGGCAAATTGAAGCTCAGAAAGAATGGTGCAGGCTTAATGGAAAACTTCATGAAGTTAGGACAGAGAAAGCCATTCGCACAGGTAGGTATTCCATTGAAAACAGAATCAAAATATTAGCTAGTGTTATTAATCACAAATCCCCGATGTTTATTGAAGAAGTATCCAAATCTATCAACTCCACAAAAAGAACGATGAAAGAGATTTGCCATGAATTATCGGTTACATGCAGTTCATATGAGGTTTTTATTTCTTGTCATTGGCTTTACTACAAAGGGAAAATCACTGTCGATATTGATTCAAAGATTTGGAACTATGAGATGGAGGTTTGGAAGCTTGAGCAGATGTCGATTGTTTGAGAAAGACAGTTACTTGCAGGAACAAGTCAACCCTGATCTTTGGCCAGACGTAGATTATTCCAGATTATCTGAAATAGAGAAGCAGAGGTACATACATCGAAAAAATGCAATCGTTATGTATTTTAAACGAATCGATATGGAAGAGATCCGACAATCTACTAATATAAGCCCTCAGAATCTAAGAAGGTTAGTAAAACGATGCATAGACCTAGATGAGAATGGGGTCGTATGGGGATTTCGCGCATTAATTCCGTACAAAAAGGTTAAGGCATACCGGCTTGATGTTCTGAAGGATGATAGAAATGAATCGAGAAAAACAGGGGAATTCAATCTGCTGTTAGAGACTCATCCTGATCTCGAAGATTTAATATCAGACTTATATTTAGGAACTCATCGTCGAACGCTTGAACCTGCTATGAAACCTTTGAATATTCACAAAAAATTTATTGATCAATGCCGGAATAAGGGAATTCCTTTAACGCAATATCCTTTTAATACTAAAAACATGGGTAGAAAAGCTTTACAACGTTACCTAAATCGCCTTGGATATCTTCACTTTGGCAAGGAAAATAGACGCTATGGACAAGAAGCTCAAACTCGAGCCAAACATACAGGGGAAGGTGAACAAAATCATCCCTCGACTTTACACCCTTTCCAGAGAGTACAATTTGATGCTCATCGCATAGATGGCTTTTTCATTGTTGAATTAATAACTCCAGAAGGTGATTTAGTATCAGTAACTCTGGATCGATTTTGGATACTTACATTAATTGATGTTGCCACTCGTAATGTTTTGGGGTATTCGATAAGTTTAAGCAAAGAGTACAGTGCGAGTGATGTTATGGTTTGTTTTCGCAATTCGGTTATACCTCATGAAAAAATAAAAATCACAATCGATGGAATGAAATACTCAGAAGTTGGTGGATTCCCGTCCGAAGTTTACCCACAGTATACTTCCTGGGCTGTGTGGGATGTGATTTGTTTTGATAACGCTAAGTCTCATCTTGCAAATTTGGTGAAGGACCGTTTAAAGAATCTGATTGGGTGCGCTACTAATCTTGGACCGGTTGCACTCCCAATGAGAAGAGGAATTATTGAGCGTTTTTTCAAAACTCTTGAGGAGACAGGCTTTCACCGGCTGCCGAACACAACTGGAAGCAATCCTGATGATCCAAGAAGAAAGAACCCTGAGAAGAACGCAATTAGATATCACATGACCTTCGAACATTTGAAGCAACTCATTGATGTTATGATTTCTGATTACAATGGAACGCCGCATGGAGGGATTTATCACCAATCCCCATTAGAACTACTTGGTAAGCGTTTGAACAATGGTTTACTCCCAAGACAATTAGAAGAAGAGAAACGTTCAGAGGTGCTTTTTATGCAAACTACTATTACCCGGACCGTGCGCGGATCTCACTCATCTGGTAAAAAGCCATATATCCAGTATGAAGGTGTTGAATATCGAAGTGATAAACTGGCCCATTCAGCACATTTGATAAACAAGGAGCTTCATCTCCATGTTAATGTCGATGACCTACGTACTGTTAAAGCTTATCTGGAAGATGGTAGTGAGTTTGACTATCTTACTGCTGCAGGAAAGTGGTCATTAACACCACATTCTTTACAGACGCGAAAGGCTATAAACTCATTGGTTCAGCGAAAACTCATTCATTATACAACATGGGATGATCCAGTATTCATTTACACGGATTATTTGATGAAAAATGCAACGCAAGGAAAGAGAGGAGCCGCTAATAAAATGACACAGGTAAGAGAGGCTTCTAATAAAAATAGGAAACGCGTAAATGAACCTGCTGAACAAACTAATGCATTGGAACAAGCAGAAAAATACAACCAAGCTCTCGAGGATGCAAGAAATCTTTCTAAAAAGAAACAATTATCTGATGAGATTGAAGTGTACGAACAGTTGCAAAAAATGTACAAAACGAGTCTTTAGAATAGAAAGGAGCAAAAATTATGGATAGACCAAATGTCCCCATAGGAACTCACCCAATAGAGCAGGGGCATTATCTGATGCCAACAAAAGAAGTCCTAAGATTAATGGTGAATATAACCAAAATTGTTGATAGTAGATTGCCAGGGATGATTGTTTATGGAAGACCAAGATTAGGAAAGACATATGCTTTACGATTTGCTATTGAGAATTTACCCACAAGTATGGGGGTACCCTTACCCATTTTGATGGCCAACAGCAATTCTTACAAGGTTCCGAATGAAGAAAGATTTTTTTATGACCTCTTATCAGACTTTAAATTTCCATTTCCAGCAGTTAGAAAGCCTGCTGAAATGAGACGCCAAATTGTAAATCTGATGCTTGAAAAAGCGGAGAAGTCCAAAATGCGAAGAATAATTCTCATTATGGATGAGGCACATCGCTTAACTGAGTTTCATTATAATTGGTTAATGGATATTTATAACCAACTAGACAGAGAGAATGTGAGTATGTCCGTTATTTCTGTAGGACAAGAAGAACTACTTTCTCGGCGCACGTTTTTTTTAGAACAAAAAAAATCCCAAATCATCGGTCGGTTTATGACACATGAACATCATTTTTACGGCATTCGCTCTGTGGAAGAAATGATGTTAGTTTTAAAGTGCTACGATTCAGCAGAAATTTCATGTTACCCTCAGAATAGTGATTGGAGTTTTACAAAATACTTTTTTTCCGATGCTTATAATAATGGGGAGCGTTTAGAACAGGAAGGCAAGAATTTGTTTAATCTCTTTGAGAAAATACGTAAAGAGCATGGAGTTCGTACTGTATTTGAGATCCCTATGGAATACTTTGCTTTTACGGTTGAAAATGCATTAAAGAAAAACGGTTCTCATGGTGATAGTCAATATTGGCTAACCGAGCCATTGTGGAGAGAGGCAATTGAATCTTCAGGGTATATTGAATCTGAAATATATATGGCCCTTGCCCAAGGATAAGGTGAGAGAGGGGAATACAATGGGTGCAATATGGAGAAAAGAATGGATCAGGCCATATGAATCGGCATGGTCCGTTTTTGAAAAGTTTAGTTATGCAAATATAATCAATAAATCCCTTATTCTAAGAACCTTTGGGACTGAGGATGTACTCTCTATTAAGAATAATCATCTAGGTAATCATGTAAGAGATCTACTTACTTTAAATGGCTTGGATGAACTAAAGGTTACTAAACAATTTCAAGTGAATGTACACTCGCTAACAAGAGGAGTGATCCAAAACCTGTTACATCCTTTGGGAAATACAGCACGTAAAGAAGAATGGTTTTCATTACATATACGCTGGTGTCCTAAATGTATATTAAATGGATATCACAGTCTAATGCATCAATTCACTCTGTTTGAGATTTGTCCGTTTCATAATGAACCCTTAAAAGATGAGTGTCCTGCCTGTAGACAAAAAACTCCATATATCCTTAGTGATACATATATGAGCTCCGCATTTACGTGTAAATGTGGATATCAGTATGCAGATCTATCAACTAGATGGCTTAAATGGGAAGTTGATACTTCTAAATTTTTTAATACAGATATAGCGAAATGGATTGGTCCCGAACATCTAAAGACTTCGAACGAGCGTTTTATATATGTTCCAGAAAATTTAAATTTCAACATGCTTAATCAAGTCACAGAAAAAGGAATAAGCAATCCGTTTATCGAATCGTCATTTTTTACATATAAGATTGATCCATCCGGAGATGCCCTTAAAGATAAAGTCTTGGAAAATCTATATGAAGAAATATTTATGGATAATCGACAAATATTTAAAGCGATAGACAAGCACATAAAAAAAACATATCATCTCCATTTAGATTGTATCAAACGACTTCAATTGCTTTTAAAGGAAGAACAAGATGACTTTCCACCAATATGCCCAATTGCCTATGCTTATGTTTTTTGGAAACAGAGTTCACTAAGTTTGCCGAATTTCTACGGTCCTTTGCAAGGAGTGCCAAATAGAGGAAAGGAAAAGAGACAATTTAATGTCGTTTGCTTGCTTTATAAAGAAAGATTAAGCCATCTTTTTAGAGCAGCCAATAAAACGTTAAGTTATTTCGGAAGCGTGGATGGAGATGCACTGAGATGGATTATTAACAAAACTACAGCTTATCAACTTTATCAAATGTTTAAAAATTGGCTGGATTTTGCTTTGTTAAATTCCAAAGAACTGTCTAAACCAAAGGGGAATGAGTACGAAAAGATCATACATTCAAATATGTTTTTTTTATTCGTTCTTAAGAGAGAAGATGAACGAATCCTATTACGATTTATTTGTACTCGTATTAACAAGAATAGGAAAATAAATATAAGTACTATCGATTGCAGAAGATGGAAAAATAAAGGGAAGTCGATGCGGTCTTTTTCACCTCTGGCTGTTTCAATGATGATTGACCAAAAACACAAAGAGCTGCAGGTATATGTGGATCAATTTGTGACGAAACTAAATTTATAAGGAAGCAACAAGATGAGGTGAGTTAAATGAAGAGAAACAAAATATTAGCGTCTATTAACAGGTACGGCCACAACAAGGAGAACACTAATCTGGAAATGTATCAGTCTGAAATATTAAAAGATAAATGGGATGTCAGGAGGTTAGGGATTCCTTATAATACGACTAGGGCAGATTATTATCTTAGTTTTGAGAAAATCCCTGACATATACAAACCACTCATCAAAAAATATATACAGCATCGGTTGTTTGTACAGGATTCAATAAAATTCTCAACTGCTAGAAGTGAAGTTAATACACTTGTACCTTTTCTGAAATTCATTGTGCTTAAATGGCCAGAATGGACTGAGTTAACGAACCTCAATCGCTACGATCTGGATGAGTACCTGAAAAGTTTAAAAAACACTCCGATACGGGGGAATAAATCAACTAATTATAGGGGAAAGGAAGCGACTGATTATTATATCTGGAGAATGATAGGTGGTTTAGAAAATTTCTTGTATTTTATACAACGCTATGAATGGACTGAAGCACCTGAATTACCAATTAGGAAACTTATATATCAAGAAGATAGACCTAAGTTAAACCCAAAGAAAGACGAAGATTACAAACCGGTCTCTGATACTGTGTGGGAACAAATATTAAGAAATCTGGATAAACTCAACCATCAATATGCAACAATATTGCTATTGTTGGAAGCCACAGGTAAGAGATTAATCGATATATTAAATCTGAAGAAAGGTTCGATTATTCATATAACTGGTGACTACTGGATAAGATTTGAGAAAACAAACTCCCGATATGAATTTCCAATGGTGCCCATCTCAAAAGAACTATCTGATTTGATAAATACTTATATAAATAAAGTCGAAGAGCTTTTTCCTGGAGAGAAAAATCCTGACAACTTAATTTTCATAAGATATGAAGGAAAGAAAGGTGTCGGTCGGCAAATATTACAATTGTCTTTTTTAAGGAATCTAAATAGATTTGCTGAAAAAGCAAATATTAAAGACGATTCCGGGGAAATTTTTCATTTCACAGCCAATGGGTTTAAACATCGTTATGGTTTGAAGTTGATGAAAGCTGGCTTGAATATGGGTCAAATCCATCAACTGATTGCTAATGTCACATCAGAGATGCCAATGGTTTATGCACGAATGATTCAAAAAAATGGATAAACAAAAGAAACCTGGAGTTGATCTTGTTGAAGATCAACTTTTTTTGTTATCCTAAGAATAGGGAATAGATACATGTTCTTGTCCTTTAACGATATATGTTCTTGTCCTCCGACATCAGACAATTATTCAGCAGAGGATCGGTTGCCGATTCTCGCAGATATACATATGTACAAAATACGTGTTTTGTGAAAAAGTAGCATGTAAAAGAAAAAGACCTCAATTTCATGAGGTCTGAATCTTCTTACCGGCTCTGATCTATACATGCAGCAAGCCGGCTCTCGATATCTGAAGCAATGGCCATCAACGGATCATTTTGAACAAGCCCGATCAGTGCCGAAGGTTTAGGCATTCCGATCTTGGTCGTTCCGTTCTCTTCATAGACGGCAATCTTGCAAGGAAGAAAATAGCCGACCAGCGTATCTTCCGACAACACCTTCTTGGCTTCAACCGGATTGCACACTTCAAGGATATGGTAAGCAATATCCAGGTCGATGCCTTTTTCATGAAGCTTGTCTTTCATATCCAGCTGCCACAGAACGCCAAATTGATCTTCTTTCAGACGCTCCGTCAGATCCTTAATCGCCTGTTCAGGGCTCTTTGCCGTTTCAACTGTGTAATGGAACATGAAATGTCTCAACTTCCATGGTTAATGGTGTTTGAATACCTGCAGGCAGGAAGAAAACAACCCTTGACGGCATACAGCTTCGTGAATCCCCTTCTTGCCAGAATCCGCGCCGCCTTTTTTCTTTGTAACCAGCTGTACGAGAAAATAATCACTTCATCTTCCGGCGACAAGTCTTTCTTCCATACTACGGGCAGCCGTCCGACCGAAATATTAAGGGATCCGGCTATATGCCCCTCCCAATATTCGTTCGCGTCCCTGACGTCCAGGATGCGGGCTCGAGACCCGCGCCCGGCCCCGGAAGACCATTCCGCGCGATTCAAATAAGTAAGCGCCGGGACGGGCAGAAGCTGAATGAGTATCCACCCCATCCCTATTACACCGGCTATATAGACAAGGGTCATCTGAATTCATCAACCCCGGACAAGTTTACTTGTCCAATCATTGAGTCCGCCCGTCATGTTGACCACTTTATAGCCTTTCTCATGCAGCAGCTCGCAGGCCAGACCGCTGCGATTTCCGCTGCGGCACATAATAATGACCTCTTGATTCGGGTCCAACTCGTGATGCCGTTCCACCAGTTGGCTCAGCGGAATATGCTTGGCTCCTTCTACATGCCCCTCCACCCATTCGGCCGGTTCGCGGACGTCCAGCACATGGAGCGCCTTCCCTTCGTTCAATTGTCTGGCGACGTCTTGGGGTGAGATTTCTTTCGGAATTTGAAATGCCATTTCGATTCTCTCCTTCTGTTTCCTCTATTTATCTGCTTTTAACCAGCAGTTCAACGGCTTCTTTGACCATCTTGCCTGGATCGGGGTTGCCGCTCTCTTGGTCCTCCAGGATACACCGTTGCAGATTATCCGCCACAATTTGAGCCAGCGCTCTGTCGGAAGCATTGCGGACCGCAGACAGCTGCGACACAACTTCCTTGCAGGACTTGCCCTCTTCCATTAAGCGCAGCACGCCGCGAATTTGACCTTCGATTCTGCGAAGCCGGGTCTTGATGTCATCCGGATAGTTATATTCCATGCAGATATACCTCCTCTTCAGCTTCAGTTACCAATACCCCTATGGGTATATTATAGCTGATAGCGCCCCTTGTCAACATGGCTTGGACTAACCGGGACAACCCATGTTTTCCTTCCGTTCTGCATATAACTCAAAAACCCGCGCCGGGCGCGGGTTCTCATACATACCTCGAATGAACGTCGATGTTCCTACATGAATTTTCGTACACCGCGATAATACATATAGATCCCCGAGGCGGTGAAGTAGACCGCAATGACCTGCACGAAGCGCCACAGGCTCAATAGGCTCCCGGATTGCGGATGAAAGAAGTGAATGATTCCCAACAGTACCAGAAGTCCAAAAGCCAAATCCATAAGCAAGGGCTTCGCCATGCCCGCCACGGTAATCTGCTTGTTGCGGAGAACGCTCAAATTCCAAAGGGTCGCCACGCCTTCAAGCACCAAAATGGCTATAGCCGCCCCCTTGTATCCAAAGCCGGGAATCCCCACCAAAGTGAATTGGCATACGATTGAACAGGCGATCCCCGTAAGAAGGCCAAGGAAAGGATTCTTCCGAATATCCTCCGCCCATAGAATGCTCGTGGAAACTTCGCGAAAGCCCACAATCAAGGGAATCCAAGCGAGAAGCCGAATCACCTGACTTGCACTGTCGGTATGAAAGATATAGAAGGACAGTTCTTCCGCATACACAAATAAGAATAAACCAGTGACGCCTCCCCAGATCCAGCTTGTACTGAAGGCCGTCCTGCATAACGCCATGAAGGTGACGTTCTTCCCCCGCTGCGACTCGGCCACCATATGGCTCGTTAAGATATGACTAAGCGCTCCGGTGAACAGGGTGGGGGCATACACCACGAGGACCGCCATGCCGTACACAACTCCGTAAATAGCGGTGGATTCAGCAGCGCTGTTGCCCGCCGCTATAAGACGGTTCGGAACAATAAGCGCATCCAGAAATTCAGACAGCGGTACAAACAACCGGGTAGCGGAGATCACCAGCGAAGTTTTTGCGAACCAGGAAAGGGTAATGAAGGCGTCGCCGGTTCTGTTGGAGGGCATCTTGTTCTTATTAACCGAGATAAAGAGCGTCAGCAGACTAAAGGAGATAAATGCGCCCGCGAAGGTGCCGTATAACCCGTATCCCATAGCCTGCGCGACGCCGAGAGACAAGAATTGGCCAATCAGAAGGAGCATGCAGAGAAACCGAACGGATTGCTCCACGATCTCGGAGAGCGCTATGATCCCGAACTGCTTCATTCCTTGCAAATATCCGCGTACCAATCCCAGCAGCGGAACTGCAAATAAAGACAAGGCAAGACTGTGAATGGCGTACTCCAGCTCCGCGTTGCCCAGGAGGACGGCGATGTCCCTCCGGCACCAGAATACGGCCAGGCTAAGCAGGCCGCAGCACAGAATCAGACATTGGGATACCCGGATGAGTACCCACCATCCCTGTTTAGGCCCCTTCGCCGTTGCCATAGCAAGCGTCGTGGGAAATCCGCTCGTAAGCATGAGGAGAAATCCGTAAAAGGAATACGCAATCTGATACAGGCCGATTCCTTCTGCACCGATGATCCGCGTAAGGATTACACGGCCGACGAGTCCAATCAGCTTCACTGCGAGCATGGCGCCGGCTCTGATCGCCCATTGCTTAAGCAGCCGGGGTATCCTCATCTTCTCCTCCTGCCTCACCTAAAGATGGTTATCTCTATGTGTATGACAGGGAACCCCTCATATGCTGACAAGCTTAATCCCGGATATGAAACAGCTGATATCGGGTCTCGCTGTCCCAGCCTAAATCAAACGGGACCCGGTAACGGTCGGCCGTATGCGAATTAACCAGCGGATAACCATAGTCATCAAATCCGACCACGACAGAGAAATGGTCCGTATCGTTATTATGCAGGATATACCCGACCAGATCTCCCGGCTCCAGCGACGAAATGGCGCTGTCCGGGTATTTGTCGGACGGTCTGGTAATCTGCTCATACATTCCCTTGGCAATAAGCTTCCCGTAACCGGAACCGATCAGGAACCGGCTGAAAGAATCGGTCTGGACCCAGGTCTGGGTACCGCCTGAACGGTCAAAATAGCGCCAATTCCCTCTCGCCGGCAACCCTCCGCCTTCCGGATCTCCTATGATTTGGGAAGCAAAGTTGGTACAGTCCCCGCCTTTACTGGTGTAATCCAAGTATTTCGGATTGTATCGGTGACGGTTTCCCGCTCCCCATGCGGCTCCGGCATACTTGTTGGCATACTCGACCGCGCGCTTGCGGTTATACTTCCGGCTCTTCGGGGGCTCGGAGGATTTTGGCTTAACGGAAGGGGCTAACCCGTCTGGGCCATCGGATATCTTCTTGGGATTCTCGTCCAGAGGGTCCAGATACCATTCCCTGGAGACCTTCCATCGTCCGTCCTTCTTTTTTAAAGTAATAAAATGCCTGGTTCCCACACCGAAAAATTGTTCCGGCAAAAACCGGTTCTCATACATATATCCAATCCGGTGGGATTGGACCAGGGAGACGACCGCCCGGTCCCCGGTAATCCGCTGGCGGATAATCCGGATCGCGCATTGGGAATGGGTCAGCTGAATCGCTCTTTTGTCAGACCATTTATTGAGGTATTGAATTCGGTTGTGCTCATGCTCCAGAGCGATCCGGCTGATCTTCTCATCCAGGTAATAGTCTTCGAGTTTCTGAATATCCCGGCTGACAAACGCCTCGGCTCTGGCCTTGTACAAGTCCTCCAGCGCCGATTGGATTTCATGCTCCGCATCGGTTAGACCGTCAGCCGCCGCGCTTGCCGACAGAGACAGAAGGGTTATAGCTACGATTACAGCAATAAGTTTGGAACGGTATTGGGTGCAGATGCTTCGTCTCATAGGCCTCCACCTTATCCGGGCATATCCCTTTTCTGAAATTTTTCCCCGGATCATAATATCTCCACTCTCTGCCGGTGGATGTACAGGAAATTATAGCAAATAATGGGGAAATGGCGGCCACGCTCATAATGACCCTCAGCCGCCGGTATCCCGCTTTGGGGAATCCGGTATCCGGGGCAGAAGGTTCACGTAGCGGTCCGACAGCTTCTCCCATTCCATGATCCATTCGCACTGGCGCCTCCATTCCGAACGAAGCGCGACCGGCTTGCGGGTATCCAGCGAGATGGCGGTTCCGTCCCGGAATCCGTGCGGGCCTGCGGCGAAGAGGACTTCATTATTGACGAACGAGCCTGTCCGAAGGTAGTACCGGATGCCGATCAGATTGCGTCGAACATTGAGCAGATCATGGCCGAATACCAGGAACGGCTCTGTTTCCAGCCGGATTCCGAGCAGATTCGCAAGGGTCGGCAAAATATCAATCTGGCCGCCGGCCTGCCGGATCTCCTCACCCTCCCGCTGGCCCGGCCAATGGATCAGAAGCGGGACGTTGTAGGTATCCAGCGCTGCCAAGTACCGGGAGTCCAGCACTTTGCGGATCGTCTCCGGGTTATATTTCTTCCGGTTGAGGCCAAAATGGTCCCCGTAGACCACCACCAGGCTCTTCTCCCACAGCCCCGATGATCTCAGCCCTTCAATAAACTTCCCGAGCGCATCATCGGTATAGTGAACCGAAGCGGCGTATCGGCCAAGGAGCGTTTTGGCCTGCTTGCTCTCCATGTGGAGCCGGACACTCTCCTCTGGGATGGAGAAAGGCGAGTGGCTCGATACCGTAACGAACTGGGCGAAGATCTTCTGTCCGGCGCGGTCGGCCTGCTTCAGCTTCTTCAGTCCCGCGCGGAACAGTTCTTCGTCTGAAGCGCCGAACCGGCTGAATCGCTCGGGACGGTAAAAGGGCTTGTCAAAATAAGCATCGAAGCCCAGCGCCGGATACATGCGCGATCGGTTCCAGAAGCTGGCCTTATTGACATGAAAGGTCCAGGTCCGATACCCTTGGGCTCCCAGCAGCCGGGCCAGACTCGGGATGCTGCGGTCGGCATATTGCTCGAACATGGGCTCGTTCCCGACCGGATACAGGGAAGTGTTGGCAACAAATTCGGCATCCGAGGTATTTCCCCGTCCAATCTGCTGGAAGACGTTGGGGAAATACAGACTTTCACCGGCAAGCCGGTTCAGGTTCGGTGTGACTTCCTGCCCCTCGACCTTCACCCGCATCAGGAAGTTCTGAAAGGATTCAAGCTGAATGAGAATCACATGGCTTCCGGCCCCCCGGCCCCACAATCTCGGCTTCTTGGAACCGCCTACCCTGCGGCCGGGTTCGTCTGGAACGAACATGGCTTGCCCCAATCTGCGGTAAGCCTCTGTCAGATCCGAGGGAAGAATGAGCGGCTGAAGACGGCCGCCCGATAAAGAACGCACCGTCCCTGCTGCCAGAGGACGGACGGCATCGGAAGCGGACACACTCACAAGGGCAGCGGCCAGCAGGAGCATTAGAATAAGCCGGAATCCCCGGCTCCAGCGAATCTTCATGACAGGTCTCCTTCATCAGCGGATTCCAAAATAAAGGAACACCCTCCAGGGCGCAGACGCCCAGGAAGGTGTTCCTTCAGGAAGAATCCGTTCCCGCTCAGAGCGGGGATCAGGCGTTGAGATCGTTCAGACCCGGACTGTGCTCGTTCGGGAGCTCCGGCATGACCGGTACCGGGAATCCGGCCGGCGGGTCCACGACTTCAAGCGTTCCTCCGTTGCGGCTCGGCGTCTGGCCGCTGAAGATCTCCGCAATCTGCGTAGCGTCCAGGCGGAAATTGAACTGAGCGTTGTGGTAGCCAAGTTCTACATATTTCCGGCATTCCGGGTACTTGTTGATGTCGTAGTTCGGGACGGGGAACAGCTTGCCCCACTGCACGCCCAGGGTCTCCAGCGCTTTGGCGAATGCGTTCTGGTGCGCATTGTCGCGGACAATAAGGAAGGCCAGCGTCTCTCGGAAGGTCTTGTTGGTACTCATTTCGTAGATTCGGGATTTCTGGAGAACACCCGTCGATTCCAGCACCAGATTGTCCAGCAGATCGCTGATCAGATTGCCGTGGGAATAGACGTAGTTGCCGTTCCAAGGATTGCCTGCGGCATCGACAGGCAGCGAACTCTGGGCCCCCATAATAAAATGATGCGGATTCGCATGCTTGATCGCCTCGTTCAGCGGCGCGCCGTCGACGCCGGAATTCCCGGGCATCGGATCGCCCGAGCCGGTCAAAAGCTGGTTGATCGTATGCTGCACCAGCTCCACATGGCTGATCTCTTCCAGAAAGACGCCGCGGATCAAATCCTGGTACGGCTTGGCCGTTCCCCGGAAGTTGCTGCTCTGGAAGAAGAACTGCATCATCGTGCGCATCTCGCCGAACCGTCCGCCCAGCGTCTCCTGAAGAACCTTCGCCGCAGCCGGATCGGGTTTATCGGGAACAATGACATTAATCAAATCTTCTCGGTAGAAATACAAGTGATTCTCACCTCCGGTTAATGCTATCAGTATGGCATTGAGCCGGAGAATTTAATCCGCTTGCAGATTGGTAAATGTCGGCCATAACCCCAAAATGATCCGACACCACGCCGCCCCGGACGCCGTTCAGCGCAACTAAGCACGAGCGAACCGCCGCGGTCCGGCTGCTCCAGATCAGATCAATGCGCAGCGGGGAGCGGTTGCCTTCCCAGCCCTTGATCGCTTTGACCACGGTCGCTCCGTCGTCCTTCTCCTCCGCTGCTTCGTACAGATCGGTCCATCCCCGGGAGCGGACATAATCATAGCCTTCTCCCCGCACCTCGGCCGCATTGTTGAAATCGCCCATCACGTAGACGGCGGCGGGAGCCAGCGCATCCAGACACGCCTGGGCGTTGTCCCACTGCCGGCTGAAGAGCTCCTTCCCGTCCTCCCACCAGCCGAAGTGGCCGCTGACAAACCAGCTCTCCTCAGCGTTGGCCAAGGTGCGGATGCCGGCGATTTTGCGGGTACGATAATTCTCGTAGTCCCTCATTTCCGACACATACTCGCTGAAGGCTTCCCCAATCGGAGTTCGGCTGAGCAGCGCGATGCCTTCATCATAACGGACAAAGCCGGTATGCACCGGAACCCAGGTCCACCAGTACGGCAGGCCGATCTCCCGGAGCAGCACGAGCGCAAAGTTATCGCGGGCAATCCGGATATCCGGCTCGGCGGGTACAAAACGCTCCAGTTCGAGATCCGTGGCCGCCATTTCTCCCTTGCTCTGATTGACTTCCTGAAGGGCAATGACGTCAAAATGTTCTTCCCGAATGAAACAGGCAAGCTCGCGAATCTTCGCTTCCTGATTGTCTTCCATCCAGGAATGGGTGTTCAAGGTGAGCAGCTTCACAGTCCTTCCTGCTTTCTATAGAGTATCCGGGAGGCGGTAGCGGTCCTGCAGGAGCCGGACGACCTCCCGCTCCGCTTCATCTACACCGGACACCCGGAGCACCCGGGTGTTCGTATCTTCCTCCGAAGCGGCGGTGTGATCGTAGAGCGGATCATAATAATATTCCAGAAGAAGCGGAACGGCATCCGCGTAGCGGCCCGCAAGCAGATGGCGCTCGATTTCGGCGGCGACCGGAATATGAATCCGCGACTTGATGATCCCGAAGGCATCTACGATGGCCGGTCCGTGTTCTTGCGGACGATAGTCCGCCATAATCTGCCGGACCCGCTCTTCAAGCGGCAGTTCAATCCGGATTCGGGTTCCCTTCTCCTTCTGTTCACCCATGAACGAAGGCATCACCACACGCCCGATCCGCATGCTCTCCGCTTCGAACAATACGAAAGGAGCATCCCGGTATTCCAGCAGCTTCGTAAGCAGCAGACTGTCGAATGTCTTCTGGTTGTGGGGACGAAGTCCCACCTGGCCGAAGATGGACCCCCGGTGTCCGGCCATTCCCTCCAGGTCAAGCGCAGGCAGGCCTCGGGCGGCCAGGCGGCGCAGCAGCTCTGTTTTGCCCGTACCGGTGTACCCCTCAATGACCCAGGGATCGGGGGTGAAATCGAAGGATTCGAGCGAATCCACGACCCATTTGCGGTAAGCCTTGTAGCCGCCCTCCAGCCGGTACACATGAATATCCATCAGAGACAGGAGAGTCGCCGTTGTCCGGCTCCGCATCCCGCCCCTCCAGCAGAACACCGCCTTCGCTCCAGGGATTTCTTCGAACTTACGGATAAAGGCAGGCAGCTTGGCGGAGACAATCTCCAGCCCCCGCTGCTTGGCCGCTTGGACGCTTGCCTGTTTGTACAGCGTGCCGACCTCGGCTCTCTCCTCGTTGTCGAACAGAGGGATGTTCACACTGCCCGGGTAGGTGGAGTTCTCATATTCTCCCGGCGAGCGGACATCGATGACGGTCAATTCCTTGCGGTCCGCCAATTCCTGAAGCTTCGTTAGCGATATATCTTGAAACAACGTCCTCTCTCCTTCGTTCTCCTTGGTGTACGGAACTTCAGATGATCCGGATCATACCCGGATGGTCTCCGGTCACTTCCCCGATGTGCGCCGCTTCAAGGCCAAGCTGTAACAGATCGCCCAGCAGGGCTTCCGCTTCCGCTTCCGGCACCGCGATCAGCAGACCGCCCGAGGTTACCGCATCGCACAGAATATAGCGGTCGAGCAGCTCCATCTCCTCCGGGAAAATCACCGATCCCTCCACATGGGCCAGATTGTTCCGCGTCCCGCCGGGAACGGCTCCGGCCTCCGCCAGTTCGCGGACGCGCGGAAGAATTCTTACGGCTTCGCTGCGGATGATGATACCGGCTTCGCTGCCTTTGGCCATCTCGGAGGCATGTCCCAGCAGCCCGAAGCCCGTGACGTCGGTGCAGGCGTGCACGTCGTAGGAACCCATGGCTTCCGCTGCGGTCTTGTTCAGCAGAGACATTACGGCGGTCACCCGCCGGATTTCCTCTTCCGACAGCAGCCCCCTCTTCAAGGAGGTCGTCAGAATGCCGACGCCGATCGGCTTGGTCAGAATAAGCTGATCTCCGGGACGGGCGCCCGCATTGGTGCGCACCCGGTCCGGGTGGACCGTTCCCGTGACGGCGAGGCCGAACTTCGGCTCCTTGTCGTCAATGGAATGCCCGCCGACCAGCGTGGCGCCGGCTTCGGCGACCTTGTCGGCGGCGCCGCGCAGAATGTCGGCCAGGATGCTTTTATCGAGCGTGGAGATGGGAAAGGCCACAATGTTAAGCACGGTCAGCGGCTTGCCGCCCATCGCATAGATGTCGCTGAGCGCGTTGGCTGCGGCAATCTGTCCGAACGCATAGGGGTCATCCACAATCGGAGTGAAGAAATCAACGGTCTGGACCAGCGCAAGCTCGTCCGACAGACGGTATACGCCGGCATCGTCGCTCGTATCAAGTCCGACCAGAAGGTCGGGATTGGGCACAGCCGGCGGAAGGCTGCGGATCACCTGCATGAGATCGGCGGGGCCGATCTTGCAGCCGCAGCCCCCTTTGGAAGACAGAGAGGTCAGTTTAACGGATTCGGAAGCGGACATGAGACTTCAACTCCTTATTGAGAATACATATGGTTGTCCATTCTATCATACGCCCTTTGCGTCCACGGGACAAAATCAGTGTGTCTCGGGCAAAAACATGCTATAATAGATAGCATTTTCAAATTAAACACCGTGGAGGTTCAGTCAGCTTATGTCACCTTCTTCCCATACGGCAGAGCCCGGCGCTGGCCGCGCCCGCACCATCCTTCTTGCCGCCGTGTTTCTTATCGTCGCCATTGCCGGTCTGTCCTATGTCAAATGGTGGCCTTACTACGGCAAGGCGCTGAAGGCCGCGGCGGAGCATACGCTGGGCTCCTCCATTCTGACCGGCGAGACCGGCAAGACGCCCGAGCCCTCGCTGCAGGCTGCTCTTGATTATGCGTCCGCCTACTTCAAGGCCGTCTGGAAGGCTGCCGTCCTCGGCATTCTTCTGGGCTCGCTCGTTCAGGTGCTGGTTCCGACCCGCTGGCTGCTCCGCACGCTCGGCCAAGCCGGGTTCAAGAGCACAGCTGTCGGAGCGCTCGCAGCCGTGCCCGGCATGATGTGCTCCTGCTGCGCCGCTCCGATTGCCGTGGGCCTGCGCAAGAAGAACGTATCGGTCGGCGCTGCCCTGGCCTTCTGGATCGGCAACCCGCTGCTGAATCCGGCAGCGCTGATCTTCATGGCCTTTGTCCTGAACTGGAAGTTCACCGTCATGCGGATCGTGTTCGGCCTGGCGCTTACCCTTGGAGTCAGTTATTTCGCCAACCGGTTCGCCGGAGATCAGACCGTTCCCGAACCGGCCGCCGATTCAGCATTTGCCGCGGACGAAGACAACCGCCCGCTGCTGCTGCGCTGGCTTGCCAGCATGGGCCGGATGCTGGTTGCCATCGTTCCGGCTTACCTTGTCGCGGTGCTGCTGCTCGGCGCCGTTCGGGCCTGGCTGTTCCCTTCGCTTGATGCCGGTGCGCTCTCTGGCGTCCTGATGGTTGTGCTGTTCGCCGTCGCCGGTACTTTGTTCGTTATCCCGACGGCCGCCGAGATTCCCATTATCGGCACGTTCCTCTCGCTGGGCTTCGGCACCGGCGTGGCCGGTGCGCTCTTGGTCACGCTGCCTGCAATCAGCCTGCCTTCGCTCTTGATGGTGTACCGCTCGTTCCCGCGCCGGGTGGTCTGGCTGCTGGTAGGTGCGGTCGTGGCTGCCGGCGTGCTGGCCGGCGCCGCAGGCGCCGTCTTTCTGTAGTCGGTTCAAGCGAGGGAACCGCCCCCGCACGAAACACCGCCTCCGCGCCGCGGAGGCGGTGTTTCGTGAAGTTGGAGAAGTACGGGCCGATACAACAGGCCAAACCGCTGCAACAAGCCAAGCCGCTCAACAGACGCGCTTGACGGTCAGCGGGCGGAGGGCCCGCCTTCCTTCTCCCAGGCTTGTACGGATTTCTTCAGTCCCTGGACATCCAGTCCGTCCGACGCGAACGCCTTGCGCAGCAGGTCGGGCGGAATGAATTCATCGTATTTGCCGATAAAAGGAGCCTCGCCGGGCGCAAGCAGCAGGTGCGGGTCGTCCAGACCGGCGCATTCATCCCGAATGGCCGCCTCCAGCCAGTCGGCATCGGCTTTCCCGGCGACGACCAGATAGTACGGCTCCATCGGTACCACGGACCGGAGGCCCAGCGGCCGGGTCAGCTTATGCTTCAGCAACCTCTCCAGCGTGCGGAACGGCCGGCTTCCGGTCCAGGGAAGAATGAACACCGAGTCTCCCCCCGCCGGAAGCACGGACCGGAGCAGCAGGCCGCTCTCTCTGGCCAGTCTGCGCGCCCGTTCCAGCCGGGCAGCCGCGCTCGGTGCGAGGTACGGATACAGCGTCTCGGCGCCGAGAATGTCGCGGATCTTCGCCATCACCCGGGTATGGACGTCGCCGCCTGCGCCGAGCCAGAGCGTATCCACCTTGCCCCGCGAAGATTTCACATAGACGGCCTTATGGCGCTTGTCCACCTCTTCCACCTTCCAGAGCTTCCCGGCCAGCGAGAAGCAGTAACCCGGCGGCGGAACGGTGGTGATGGACCCGATCTTTTCGGTTCCGTTATAGACCACATGTTCTTCGTCGTCCTTGAAGACGGCCAGGAACCGGTAGTTGTTCACAATCTTCTCTCCGGCAAGGCCAAGAATCAGACCGCCCTCGTCCATCTGCTCGATATGGCCCATCCCAAGCTGATACTCCACAAAAGCCTCATAGTCCTCTTCCGATATTTCCCGGAACGAGGGCAGGGCCAGCACCGCCTGCTTCAGTTCCTCCGGCCCGGCTTCGCCCATGCTCTTGAGAATGCTCATCGTCTGGTGGTACAGAAGACCCGCCGGGAACCGGCGCGTCTCCAGCGGTTCCACCCAGCGTTCGCGGACATACAGCTCCACGACGGCGATGGCCCGAAGCAGCGTCCAGGGCATCCGGGCGGGAAGCTGGGCTTCCTCGTCCTCTTCCTCCGGCGTGACGAACAGCATCTCCGAAGCGGAGCCGGCTCTTCGGCCCGAACGGCCGAGCCGCTGAACGAAGCTCGCGCAGCTGTACGGCGCTCCGAGCTGGAGAACCCGCTCCAGTTCGCCGAGGTCGATGCCGAGCTCCAGCGTCAGCGTCGCCGCCGCCACGGCCGGACCGGGGCCCTGGCGCAGCGCGGCTTCCGCTTCTTCGCGCAGCATCGAGGAGATGCTGCCGTGATGGACATGGAACACATCCGGCTCCTGCCGGCGGGCGGCGATCCGGCGCATCTCCAGGATCGCATTCTCCGCATCGGAACGGGAGTTGGTGAAGATGAGCGCTTTTTGGAGATGAGAATGGTCGTAGATGAAGTCATAATAGGCTTTGCGGGCCAGCTCCAGCTGCTCCGCCTGCTTCTCGTCGCGCGCATCCGGGAAGGAGAAATGCTCAATGCTGAGCCGCAGCCTGCGCCCGCCCTGGGGAGCGGACACCTGTACCCGGCGGTTCGTCCCCGCCGCAAGCCAGGCCGTCACGGAGTCGTAGTCGCTGAGCGTCGCGGACAGACCGATCCGGCGCGGATTGCAGCCGGCCATCCAGGCGATGCGGGCGAGCTGGCTGAGCACCTGAATGCCCCGGTCCGCCCCCATGAACGCGTGCACCTCGTCGATAACCACGAAGCGCAGATCTCCGAACAGCGCGGGAATGGCATTCGGCCGGTTCATCAGCAGACCTTCCAGCGACTCGGGGGTAATCTGAAGGACCCCGGACGGGTTCTGCATGAGCTTCGTCTTCTCGGCCTGCGGCACATCCCCGTGCCAATGCCAGACCGGAATGCCGCCTTCCAGCAGCAGATCGTTCAGCCGGGTGAACTGGTCGTTAATGAGCGCTTTCAGCGGCGCGATATAGAGAATGCCCACCGAGGAGGAGGGCTGCTCATCCAGCTCGGTCAGGGCCGGGAAGAAGGCGGCCTCCGTCTTGCCGGAAGCCGTACCCGAGGCAATCAGCAGATGGTCCGGCGAGTCCAGAATGACCCGGCAGGCGTCCACCTGCGCTTCCCGGAGCGTCTCCCAGCGGTTCTTATAGATGAATTCTTTGACAAAAGGGGCCAGCCGGTAGAACGGATTGCTGCCGGAGCCGCTCACAGCTCGAACTCCGCCAGAAAGCCGTCCAGCTCATCCGCCGGCTCCTCCGAAGAGGCGGCAGTGGCGGCAGCGCTCCGGCCCGCCGTCTCCCCTACTAGCTGCTCGAAGGAGCGCTCGGGGTGCTCGTGCAGCGTATGGAGCAGGTCCAGAAAGTCGCGAATCACTTCACGCGGGGTCAGAAGCTCGTCCGCGCCCAGCCGCCCGACCGCCGCTTCCATGAAGTGGACCAGCTGGGCTTCGGTCAGACCCGGCGAATAGCCGAAATGCTGGGCGTGAATGTCCGTCAGCCGGCGCAGCAGCACCAGAATCTCCTCGTGGGAGAGCATGTGAAGCGCCAGAATCGGCCCGGCATAATTGCCGGCGCCAGCGCTGTAACGGCCCCCCACCAGCCGGGAACGAAGCGCTTCGTAGCTGAACAGCCCTCTGCGGCTGTCTTCAACGAACTGCGGCGTGCCGCCCACGAAGATGCCCAGATGTTCGGCCTTGCCCTGCATCGTGTCGTTGAACATGGTCAGCAGCTTCTCGTAATTGCTCTGGCGCGAGACCGTGTTCGTGATTTTGTACAGATTGACGCCTTCGTCGATGAACAGCAGCAGACCTCCGTATCCGATCCCGGCGCAGAACTCCGCCCAGAGCTTCATATAGTCATACCAGTTGTCGTCGTCGATAATGACGCCCACCCCGAGCGCGCGGCGGGCGTCCGTCTTGGTCGCGAATTCGCCGCGCAGCCAGCGCATCGCATCGCCCTTCAGCCCGTCGTCTGCGGATTTATGCCCGTTCCAGTAAGCGGCCAGCACCTTGGCGAAGTCGAATCCGTGCACCAGCCCCCTAAGATGCGAGGCCGTCTCATAGATTTCCCGTTCTACCGCCGGGGCAAAATCCGGATGGTCCGGACTCATTGCCTGCTCCGCCATCGTCCGCTGCTGAATGCCCGAGATCCATTTCTGCAAAATGGATTCCAGCGCTCCGCCGTCCGGCCGCGTCCGGATGGAGAGATGGCCCATCAGCTCACGGTAGGTCGCGAGCCCCTGGCCCTTCGTGCCGACCAGCCGCCGCTCCGGCGACAAGTCGGCATCGGCCACGGCAAAGCCGCGGTCCATCGCATAATTGCGGATGGTCTGGAGGAGGAAGCTTTTGCCGCTTCCGTATCGCCCTGTGATGAGCCGGAAGGCTGCTCCCCCCTCCTTGATATTGTCGAGATCTCTCAGCATGGCTTCGATCTCCGGCCGCCGTCCGACGGCGATATGCTCAAGTCCGATGCGCGGCACCACGCCCGCCGTCAGAGAGTGGACAAGCGCGGTCAGGACCCGCTTCGGAATTTTGACCTGATTCATGGGTTAACGTCACCTCTTCACATACGTCTGCAGCTCTGCAAATTCTTCATTCCACTGATCTCCGTCGATCAGCAGATCGCCCAAATGCTCCATCGCGGCATCGTTGATTTCGTCGACGGCAAGCTCGGGCAGCCTTCCCGCGGCAGCCGCCGCCTGTGCGAGTTCTTCCCTCCCGTTCTCGCCGGCGAGCGCCTGTAGAACGGGATGAAGCGAAGACGGCAGAGCGTCGAGGAAATCCCGCCACTCGGCAGGGGCCTCGGGCGGCAGGGAAAGACCGGGACCGTCTCCGGCGTCCGGCTCTTCCAGTGCTTCGTCTCCAGCTTGCGGCTCTTCCGGTACTTCGCCTTCGGCGTCCGGCTCTTCTGGCGCTTCCCCTTCGGCCCCGGGGGGCCTTCCGCTCTCCGACTGAATCGGGGCCGGTGCGTCGGCTTCTTCCTCGGGCGCTTCGATCGTCAGCAGCTCCCGGACCGTATCGGAGTCATTCTGCAGCCGCTCCAGCCGGCCGCGGTCAATGACGACCGCCGGTCCCTCCTGTTCCCGGAGAGAACGGGAATGCTCGCGGTCCAGATACTTCTCAACCAGCTCCTTGATCGCCGGGTCGATGGAAATGCCTTTCAGCCGGCTTTTGTAGCCCATCAGCGCGCGCAGTTTGTTCTCGGTCAGCCGGAAGATCCGGGTGACCAGACTGCGGAGCTCAGGGGTCTTGCTGACCCGGACGACGGGAACGACGACCGAATAGCCGTAGAGGGAGATGTCGTAGACGGCGCTGCGGAACAAATAGCGTTCCCGCATAACGGCCGGTTCAGGCGGGAACATCTCGATCAGCCGCTGGCCGTGCGTCCTGAGAATATAGGCGTCAACCAGGGCCACGGTCTTCGGGACCCAGCGCCGGAGCGCCTCCTCCCCGTCCCCTTCAAAAAACTTCGATTTCGACAGGTCATAATCCGACATCATTTGAAGCGCGGCAAGCGTCAGCTCGTCCGGCGCGGCGGTCAGGCAGCGCTCCAGTTCCAGCTCTCCCAGATCTCCGGCCAGCCCGCGAGAGCGCTCCACCACCGTGCCCAAGGGCAGCTTCAGCCCGTGCACCAGACTGAAATCGGCGATCCAGCCGCCCAGATACTGATCCAGGCGCTTGTATGCATGCCGGTAGGCTTCCCAGATCGCATTCAGCTGCCTGGCGCCGTCTTCGGGGGTCTCCCAGCCGACTCCGTTAATAAGCTCGTACACATGCAGAAAAATGTACGAAAGATCGGTCTTCGGATAACGCCCTTCCCGCACCTCGTTCCGCCAGTAGAAATACCATTTCGTCTGGTGGCGGTCCATATGGCCGTAGGTCGGCCAATAGCTCTTGAAGGGGACAAATTCGGCCTCCGGCTCGCGGTACGCCGCCAGTTCTCCGGCCCGCTCCGCGAACAGGCTCTCCGTCGTCGGCGGCCGGTTCCCGGGTCCGGCGGTCTGGCGGAGCGGCTGGGCCGGTCTTTCGGCCGGAGATGGCGGACGGCCGGGTATCCTGGCCTGCGGGGTTCCCGCAGGCGGCAGCGTACGGGCCGGAACCGGGGCCTCGCCTCTCAGGCGGCCCGGTCCATTCGCCGGCGCAGACGAACGACCCGGTCCGGGGGAGGCCTCCTCCCAGAGGGAGATCTGCCGCGGCGGCTCCGGTTCTGTCCTTCCTCCGTCCGGGCCGGGCTTCCCTTGCTTCCGGCTCCGGCCGTCTGCGATGTCTTCCCGGGCCGCAGCGGAATCCCGCGGCGGAACCGGCATCTCCCGCTGCTCGTTCTCGAAGATCAGCTCCGAGAAGCGGGGCTCATGGTCATGTCTCATCACGATACGCTCCCCTGCGGCTGCCAGAAGCCTGCCGCCATTATCTAAGTAAGCTCCATTATACCATGAATGCCGCCGGAGTCTCCGCCCGGCGGGAACATTTATTCGCTTCGGCGCGCCAAAAAGGCAGGGATTAACGTCCCTGCCTGAAAAGAAGACTCACCCGGGCGGACATCCGCCTGCCTATCCGACCTCGATTCCTTTGGTCTCTTTGCCCAGGAACAGCACCGCCGCCGCGCCAATCAGCACCATAACGAAGAACATGCCGAAGATGACGGACAGCCCGACGCCGCGTTCAACCAGAAATCCGACCAGGAGCGGCGCAATGATGCCGCCGATCCGGCCGAAGGAAGCGGCGAGTCCCGTTCCGGTCGAGCGGACCGAAGTCGGATACAGCTCTGGCGTGTAAGCGTACATGCCGCCCCATGCTCCGAGATTGAAGAACGACAGGCAGATTCCGGCGGCGATCAGCAGAGTTGTGCTGTCGGCTGTTCCGAACCAGGCTGCGCTGGCGGCCGTTCCCGCCAGATACAGGACCAGGACGAAGCGTCGGCCGAATTTCTCGATGAAATAGGCGGCCGTGAAGTAGCCGGGAAGCTGAGCCAGCGTCATGACCAGCACATACTCGAAGCTTTTGACCAGACTGTATCCCTTGATGACCATCACCGTCGGCAGCCACAGGAACATTCCGTAGTAAGAGAACACCACGGTGAACCACAGCACCCACAGCATAATCGTGGATTTCCGGTGCTCCCCCGACCAGACCGCCGCGATCCGGCTCCGCAGCGGTGCCGGCTTCACCCTTCCGAACCTCGGCGAATCTTCAATCGCCCGTCGCAGATAGAGCGCGTAGAGCGCGGGGACCGCCCCGATGGCAAAAGCAACTCTCCATCCGTAATCCGGGATAATGAAGTAAGCGATCAGCGCGGCGGCAATCCAGCCGATTGCCCAGAAGCTCTCCAGAAGCACAACCGCCCGCCCGCGCTCCTCTGCGGGCACACTCTCGGAGACGAGCGTAGAGGCAACGGGAAGCTCCCCGCCCAGACCGAAGCCGGCAATGAATCTCAGAACGCACAGCATGGCGAAGCCGGTGGCCAGAGCGGACAGCCCGCTGGCCGCAGAGAAGATCAGAAGCGTCCAGAGCAGAATGCTCTTGCGTCCGTAGCGGTCGGCCAGTACGCCTGCCGCGGCTGCCCCGAAGGCCATGCCGAGCGAATTCAGGCTGGTCAGCCATCCGACCTGGCCCGCCGACAGGTCCCAATCCTTGGCCAGAGCGGCCGCCACGAACGAGATAATGCCCACATCCATGGCATCGAACAGCCAGCTGAAGCCGGCGCTGCCAAGAAGCTTGCGGGTCCTTCGCTCCTTCCATAATGTGTTCGCCATATCCAGCCAACCTCCTAGTTAGATTACCTTCGAGTACCCGTGTTCAGGCGTCCAGAAACAAAACGGCGTTGGCGTACTGCCGGGCAAGCGCCTGGCAGGCGCAGGCCTGCACCGCAACAAGGGCAATATGCAGGGTCTGGCGCAGCGTCTCCCGCTCGCCGAGACCGAGCCTTGCGATCCGGCTGCGCCACTTGCCGGAGACCGGCAGGCCGCCGGCTCTGTCAGCCTCTCCGGCTTGTCCGCCGGCCGTTCCTTCGAAGCCTTCGATCCACGCCGAGATTGCGCGGGCGACTCTCTCCCGCTCCTGAAGCCCTTCGCTGCGGCTGTATTCGAACAACTCGGCGTAGGCGCCGTATACCTGAAAGGGTTCCATAATATCGTCGGCATCGGTGTCCGGATGGCGGAACAGCTTGCCGAACAGCCGCCGGATGCTCTCGAAGTCGAGTGCGGCCTTCAGGTCGTCGACCATAAAGAGCAGCGCCGCCTGGTTCAAGGAATATTTCTTTCCTTGCCGGGGAGAACCCAAGTATTCCCTGAAGTCCCGCTTCACCCAGTTCTGCATAGCGGTAATAGAAATCGTGGAATACTCAACCAGGGCACCGAGTTCGGCGATTTCATGCAGCGAGAGGCCGCGAAAACGGCTTGCCTTGATGATCTTGCCCAGAATCGGCGGAATATGCGTGGACAGCAGCGCTTCCCGTGCCGTTCCTTCGGCAATCGCGACGGGGTGCGCTCCGCCCCAGGCTTGCTGCAGAACAGCAAGCGGGCAGATCGTGCTCTGCTCCGTCAACGAGGCCATCAGCAGGGACATCTGCCGGCGGGTTAGGATAAAAGATTCCATGCTCCTTGTACCTCCTTGTCCTTCAGTGTGATCGGTCTTTCCTCTTTCTGATACATGCCTTCGATCAAAATTTGATCTTTTCAATAAAAGTTCGTAGAATAAGTTCATATGAACTCCAAATGCCATTATAACTCATTTGGACACGAAAGGGATGGTAGAATTCGTATGGGCATAGGACTTAGTTTGACACTGGTCGTGATTTTGATTGTTTTAACCGCTTTTTTTGTCGCCACAGAATTTGCGATGGTGCGCCTCCGGGGAAGCCGGATCAGCCAGCTCGTGCTGGAAGGACGCAAGAATGCAGTCGCTGTGCAGAAAGTTGCAGCCAATCTGGACGGTTATCTCTCGGCCTGCCAGCTGGGCATTACGATTACCGCCCTGGGCATCGGCGCGCTGGCTGAGCCGGCCTTCGAGGAAATGCTGCTGCCGGTGTTCGATTGGCTGAATATCGGAACCGACGCCAGCCACATCATTGCCTTCATTCTGGCCTTCTTCATTGCGACCTTCCTGCATGTAGTTGTGGGCGAACTGGCACCGAAGACGGCGGCCATCAACAAAGCGGAAGAAATCAGTCTCCTCACCGCAGTGCCGATTATCTGGTTCTATAAAATTCTCTACCCGCTGATCTGGCTGCTGAACGGCTCCGCCAATCTGCTGGTTCGCCTGTTCGGCATGAAGCCGGCCAGCGAGCATGAAGAAGCGCATTCCGAAGAAGAAATCCGGCTGATTCTGTCCGAGAGCTATGAGAGCGGCAAGATCAATAAAGCCGAATACGGCTATGTGAACCGGATCTTTGCTTTTGACGAAATGCTCGCCCGTGAAATTATGGTTCCGCGGACCGACATGATTTGTCTCTACACGAACCGGTCCCTCCAGGAGAACCTGGAGATTATCCGCAAGGAACAGTATACCCGCTTCCCGGTTGCCGAAGGCAGCAAGGATGAAATTATAGGCATGGTGAATACCAAACAGCTCTATCTGGAGTACGACAACAATCCCGATTTTGATTTTGCCTCTCTGATCCATCCCGTTCTGACGGTGTCGGAGGTTACGCCGGTGAAGACCCTGCTGACCCGGATGCAGAAGGAGCGGGTGCATATCGCCCTGCTGCTTGATGAATACGGCGGCACTTCGGGCCTCATAACCATCGAGGACATTCTGGAGGAAATCGTCGGCGAAATCCGCGACGAATTCGATGAAGACGAGACCAAGATGGCCGAGAAGATCGGAGAACACCGCTACCTTGTGGACGGCAAGCTCGCCCTCTCTGAATTGAAGAGCCTGACCGGCGTCGATCTGGAAGACGAGGAAGTGACAACGATCGGCGGCTGGGTCTACAGCCACATCCCCGAACCGGCCGTCGGCAAGCAGACGGTTCACGGCAACGCGGTCTTTACGATCCGAGAAGCGAACCGCCACCGTATCCGCAGAGTGGAGCTGGAAGTGCTGGCGGACTCGCGTCCGGAAGAAGCCGAATAACCGTCCGGCGCCTAAATACCCGAATACTTGTTAAGAGGGTGTCCCAAAAGTCATTAAAATGACGGAGCATCCTCTTCATTTTCTAAACAAAAAGAAACCGTTCCTTGGT